>QQUB01000255.1 GCA_008501835.1 Bacteroidota bacterium | reverse complement strand
TTTTTAATGTCCATAACCTTGCCTTTATTCTGCTGCTAGGCCTTACGATGACACTGCAATCCTGCAAAGTTCAAAACGCAGGGATTTTCGGTAAGCGTAATCAGGTTGTATCTTATGAAAAAGATATTCTTCCTTTGATGGAGCGTAGTTGTACTCCGTGTCATTTTCCTGACCAGGGGCGTGTAAAAATGCTGGATACCCATGAGGCTACCAAAGCAAATGTCAATGGCATTTTATACAGAGTTCAATTACCGTCTGACGATGAAAATTTCATGCCTTTTAAGAATAAAAGAGAGCCTTTTTCAGCTGAAGAGGTGGCTCTGTTCAAAAAATGGATGGAACAAGGGATGCCAGAGTAATATGATTTTTATTTTTTCTTAGAGCATGTTTAAAATTTTATTTATTGAAAATCAATTTATTATCCTAAACAGTATTGCAATCGGTAGCGGGAAATTGGATAGTTGGAAAATTGGATAAATGAAATCAATCATCCATCCTTCCATTTTATCCATTCTTCCACTCGAAATGAAATAATGTTTTTTGGGTTACAATATTCTTTAATAAAATTTTTAAACATACTCTTAATACCCAATAGCCCCCCGCATAAATTTGAGCATTTGTTTTGAGAGCCCTGTTGACATACTGTCTTCTGCTGGTTGCTGCTATTTCCTGTGCGCAACCTTTTCAGGGTAATATCAAACTGGAAAACATCACCTTTCCCGAGGGGAATCAGTTGGCATACGGCAAAGATATTGCCCAGGATGATGCAGGGCTTATTTGGATAAGGGCCAACTGGAATTTTTATACCTACGATGGTCACAAATTATCTGTTGTCGACCCTGAAGTAATGGGGTTCCCCTTACCGAATACCCGAAGATTCCATGCTAAAAAAGGCCACCCCTATTTTTATTTTGTAAGGGATAGCCTGCTGGTATTTGACCCTTTGGGCAGGGAGGTTTTAACTATGCCTATTGCAAGAGAAACGTTCACTCCAAATAAGATAAATAATATTACCAATGTCGGTATCTGTGATGACGGCAGGCTTTGGGGAATTGCCGGTGCCGGAAATCCAAACAGGTATCAATATATTGCCACGGCTGAAAAGGGAGGAGTATTCAGAATGGTATGCAAGGCCAATATTTCCTGGTATTATGATGAAACCCTTACAAGAAACGGGAATTACTTTGTGAAACAGAGGGATAAGGTTCAGGAGTTTGATACATCAGGCCTTGTCAAAAATTACCTCTTCCCCCAAGGGGCAGACCCCGTAATGCCGAGTATTGTCATAGATGAAGAAAAAACGATCTGGGTTGTTCATAGCCCAGATAAATCCAAGGATCAATATGCGGTTTATTATTTGAAAGAAGGCCAGGAGGAATTTGTCCGTTTGCCGCAAGGACATCGTTTTCCACAAGAATCTAAACCCGGTCATTTATTTGCCGATGGACAATTCATATGGCACAGAGGCAACCCCTTCCGATTGTCCAGAATGAATATCCACACAGGTATTTTTGAAGATTTTACAGATAAGATTCTTGAACAAAGTCTGGAATTCTCCTTTTACAACAGCTCTATGCTGAATATTTTTAGGGATCAATCAGGAGAGGTCTGGCTGACTACACGAGCTGGTATAGTTAAAATGACTATAGAAGAAGATGTTTTCAGGCAATATTCCCCAAATCAAATTTCCAGCAGATGTGTTGGTGGTGATTGTAATATCAAAGGAATCACAGAAGATGAATCGGGTAATATTTATTTTTCCTATAAAAATGGAATTTCCAGACTGGATTTTTCAACAGGCCAAATATCCGACTTACCGATCAACCTCCCACCTCAGGATCAACTTGTACACTCACTTTCCTATGCAGGAGGTGTTTTGTTCTGGAATGAGTATGCCATAGATATGGAAACATGGGAAGGGCAAAAACTTTTTCCCACCGCTGGCTACGATTATATCACGCACGGGCTTGGTCCTGATGATAAATATCTTTGGGTAGGGGTAAATGATTTGCCGTTTGAATTTTACAGGTATGAGATTGCCCAAAAGGACCTGAAAAAGGTCTCAATCCCGGATAATGTCTTCTCTTTGAATAGCGAGATAAGGGATATCCGGTTTAGCAAATATTCAGAATCTTTGTTTTTATCGAATTGGTTTGATGGTATCCTGGAGTTTGATTTAGAGGGGAACCTGCTTAATAATATCAAAGCGAATCCTTATTCGAAAGCCTGGGTTTCTCATTATATGTATGGCATGTATGAAGATGGAGGGCAGTCCCTGTGGTTTGGCCACGGCACGCAATCAGGGCTCAGTATGCTGGATCTTAAAACCCGGGAAATTATTCAAATTCCTTATGAAGTCAATGAATTTACGGGCCTTCTGAGCAGGGTATTCCAAATACTTCCAGGCAAGGCTGATGATTTGTGGCTGGTCACGGAAAAAGGAACGCTTAGATTAAATAAAAAAACGGGTGTTATTACTCGATTTCCCATGTTCCCTTCCTTGTCAGAAATGGCTTTTAACCGACTTCCCGGACTAGCCAGTAAAACAGGACATTTATATATTGGTACGCCTGATGGAGGTGTAAATGTTTTTGATCCGGAAGAATTGACCCAAAAGGCAGGGTTTGAAGCCGTTTTTCCGGTGAGTATCAGTCGATATGAACGGTTTAACAATAAAGACGATTCCTTATTTGTCCAATTATCAGGATTAGATGATCTTTCAGCAATTCGCCTTTCTCACCGGGATCGATTTTTCGGTTTGGAATTTTTTGTGCCAGATTATCGTAATACTGGCCAGCTGTTGTACACACATCTCCTGGAAGGGTATGATAAGAACTGGAGCAATCCTTCACGGGTCAACAGGTTGCAATATGAAAACCTTCCTCCCGGAAAATATACTTTACGCATTCAGGGGGGACTCACACCTGAGTTTTTTGAGTCTTCCGAATGGTCTTTGGAAATAGTAGTTGTCAGGGCCTGGTTTAAAAGGTGGTGGGCCTGGACACTTTATATTCTTGGCTTCCTGGCATTGGTTTATCTCTTATACAGATACCAGGTCAATCAACAATTGGAAAAAGCGGAATCGAAAAGGCTCAAGGAATTAAATACACTAAAGTCCCGGCTCTACACCAATATCACACATGAATTCCGTACTCCCCTGACGGTGATAATGGGCATGACCAATAACATTAAAGGACATTCCCAGGAACGGAAACTCATTCAACGCAATAGTAAAAACCTGCTTCGCCTGATCAACCAGTTACTCGACCTTTCCAAACTGGATTCAGGAACACTCAAAATGGATAAAGTCCAGGGTGATATTGTCAATTACCTTCAATATCTCACGGAATCTTTCTATTCTATGGCAGAGGAGAAAAAGATCCGGTTGACCTTTTATCCGGAAGTGCGGGAATTGATCATGGATTTTGATGAAGCTAAGATGCAGCACATCGTCTATAATCTATTAACAAATGCGATCAAATTTACTCCGGAAGGGGGGAAAGTAATTCTGCATTTGCAGAAAATAGGAATTCAGGGAAGGGATTGGTTACAAATGAAAGTCAGTGATACCGGGATAGGAATTTCCCAGGATAATCTTCCGAAAATATTCGATCGTTTCTACCAGGGGGATGCCTCCTCTACCCGAAAAGAAGCCGGAACAGGAATTGGTTTGTCATTGACAAAAGAACTGGTAGAAATGATGGGTGGTTCCATAGTTGTTGAAAGTCAATTGGGGGAAGGGACGGATTTTCTGTCATTATTTCCGGTTCAGCTTGATCCGGATACCATTAAAAAGGGAGATTATGAATTTAGTGACTCACTCCGAAAGAAAGTTCTCTCCGGAGTCGAGGATCAAAACATAGTCCCATTATTGGACCTGGCAACATTCAATGAAAATTCTGAAACACCTTCACTGCTGATCATTGAAGATAATCGTGATGTGGCTACCTATATTGAAAGTTTGTTGAAAAGAGAGTATCACATCGAGATCGCGCGCAATGGACAGGAAGGTATCGATAAAGCACTGGCCATCGTACCTGACATCATCATCAGTGATGTGATGATGCCTGAGAAAGATGGTTATGAGGTGTGCGAGACGCTTAAGAATGATGATCGAACCAGCCATATCCCCATCATTATGCTAACTGCCAAAGCCACTGTTGATGACAGGATTGAAGGGTTGCGTGGAGGAGCTGATGCCTATTTGGTAAAACCTTTCAACAAAGAAGAATTATTTGTCAGACTGGAGAAGCTAATTGAATTGCGAAAGTTATTACAAACCAAAAACACAACAGCTGAAATTTTCTCCCGTAGTATTGCTGATAAAAAGTCGCCATCACTGGATGATCTCTTTCTTCAAAAACTGATCAAAGTAGTTCAGGAACGACTTGACGATCCAGATTTGAGCGTAAATGACCTTTGCCAGGCTGCCCGCCGAAGCAATACCCAGGTCAACCGTAAACTCAAAGCGCTTACCGGAAAAACTCCAAGCCAGTTTATCCGATCTATCAGGCTTCAAAAAGCCGTTGAATTGCTCAAAACAACCGATCTCAATATCTCAGAGATCGCCTACGACGTTGGTTTTAACGATCCGAACTACTTTTCCCGCACCTTTTCAGAAGAATTTGGCTTTCCGCCCAATGAGGCTCGTAAGTAGTTGATTTTCAAAATTTTACTTCTTTCGTTGTATTGCTGGTGCAAAATAATTGCTACTGTTTTCCTGCCTGATGTGGAATACGTGAAGGTTTTGGGGAATAGGTGAAGGACTCTGATTACTCCACCCTGCATCTTTGGGGTGTTAGAAATCTACACCTATTTAACTCACTAAAAATTTGACCATGAAAACCTTAATAAAAATGTTAAAAAGAACAGGCTTGATAATCCTGATGGCTCTTTTTGTACAGCAAATTGGCTGGACACAGCAAGTATTGACTACAGTATTATTAAAAAATCGCGACAAAGCTGATAGCTACATTAAAGTTGAAAATGGAGCTCTAACAGTTGGTCCTCTAAAATCAGATGAGCAAAGCGGCTTGTGGGATGTTGAGGACGCTGGAGATAACCATTATCGCCTGAAAAATAACCTGGCGGGTAATCAATATCTGCACATAAAACAAGGACAATTGTTATTGTCAGCAGTGCCTGCCACGGATGAGTCCTCACATTGGATGAGAGTGAAAGTTGACGGTACTGATAACTACAGGCTTGAAAATCGAGGCAATAGCGGACAGTTTCTTCATTTTGCAAATGGTCCGACTGTAGATAACGTTTCTTCCGGTAATAAGGGGGCACATTGGGGGTTATATGATAAAAGTACTTTGGCGGATGCAGTTATGGGTGATGAAGTACCACTGGAAGATCCAGGGCATCTGATAACACCGGAAATCACCCAAATTAATGATATTTTTGATGGGGACAATTTGAGGGGGTTTAGTTGGGACGGAGGAAATTATGCATTGTATTCCCTGAAAAATGGCAATGAGTTCGACCTCTTTTTAAGAGAATTTGACGGCAAGAAATTTGGAAAAATTATAGAATCAGATGCCTTTCTCAAAAATATCCCGGATCATCCTGACTTAATGAGGGGGTGGTGTATGAATAATCTTTCGGAAGATGATGATAAACGAAAATTTAGCGTTGTTTTTTTTCACGAAGGGTTGAGCAAATCCATAGTCATTGTTTCAAAGGGAGGTAAATCAGAGCCTGACTCATTACATCTTTCCGAATCAGATAATATCAGGGGATGGCATTGGGACGGGGCCAATACAGCATCCTACCTTCTGTACGAAAAAAGTGAGGATGTAAATTACCTTGTGACACAACCCTTTGATGGGGAAAAATTTGGGGTGGTTAATTCTATGATAATTTTCAGTTATGGAGATAACCTAAGGAGTTGGAATATGACTAAAAAAGATCCAACGAATTCCGCCAAAAGAACCTACTGTTACGCTACCGTTGATGACGGGGAAACCAATTTTCATGTTGTTAAAGGCTCGAAGATGGCCTTTGATAGAACCGGTTGGGGGTATTCTCATGCAACCAGCGGAAGTTTTATAGATCAGGGAAAGGGAGCGATTGTAATGGAAGAAGTTACTGATTCCCGCGAGTTTAATTTGCTTGGAACAGGTCAAACCGCCAAGATATATCTATCCTTTCTTCCAAAGTTATTCATTGACGACAATGGATCTCAATATCTGACAATCAAAGCGGCAGGAACATATGTGGATGTTGCTACGGATGATAAAATGGCCTATGATGTTAATAACCACAGAGGATGGTTTCTTGAAAAAGTCAAGATAGAAATGGAATCACAAGAGGATGACAATAATGTTGTGGTTGGTGCCAATGTAGATGTTGAAAGTAATGTTGAAACAGGTACCGTTACGGCAACTTATGGGTCCAGTATAGGCGCAGGAGGTTCAAAGGACGGTCCAAGTGTTAATGGCTCTATAAGTGGTTCCCAAAGTTGGACAGGGACAATCCAAGGGTACAAAGCCTTTACGCCAAGCGTTGGAGGAAGCCATAATAATGCTGTATCCCAAATAGTTGAAATGCGTGCAGTAAAGGATAGTGATGGCACATTAAGAACATATGATCCTGAGGATAAAGGTAGTTCAACGAAAGTAGATTTTGCAACCACTATGGAATATCTCTTTACCGGTAACAGTACGTTATATGGATTGACAGACAATGCCAAGGGAAAAGGGGGAGGCCTCAGACCGCCATATCTTGCCTTATGGAAAGTCAAGAATAAGGATGAACAATTTATTATTAAAGCAACCATTACAGTCACCCTGGCGAATATTTGGGGTACTTATCATAACCTCCATTCAACAACAAGAGATTATTCTTTTACTATTTTAATTGACATAAATAAGTGGGATGATTATGTGTCCAACTAGGGGTGTTCATCCTGGTTGGAGCTAATCTTATTCCATTTGTCATTATTAAAACTTTTGGGTTTTGAAGATTGCCTGCAGACATAGGCATAACTACATTATTGACTAAACTATTCATTTAAAAATTAATCTATATGGGAAACCTGAAAATCATCATGGTTGCCGTAATCACCCTATGCTTTATGGGAGGATTACAGGCACAACAATCCCTGCATCATGCTACAGGAGGCGATGCTACTGGTAGTGGGGGAACAGTAAGCTACACCGTTGGTCATCCTGTTTATACCACGGTAATTGCCGCCAATGGAACGGTTGCTCAAGGCGTTCAACATGCTTTTGAAATACTGGTAACAACAGGGGTGGAAGAAAGCCACATCAGTCTTGATCTGGATATTTTTCCTAACCCAACAAAAGGTTTACTAAACCTCAGGATATCGGATAATTCCTATCAGGGACTGACCTATCAGTTATTTGACCTCAGCGGACGATTGCTGGATCAGCAACAATTGACTGACAGCATCACAAGAATCGGTATGGACAGGTATCCGAATGCGACTTACTTCTTGCATGTAACAGATCACAGGAAAATCATCAAATCATTTAAAATTATCAAACACTAAAACCATCAGATCATGAGAAAAATATCTTTAATTATATCCGCTTTATTTTTTGCTATCACATTATTCGCTCAGACTCCAGAGAAAATGAGCTACCAGGCTGTTGTCAGAGATGCTAACGGACAATTGATCACTAATAGCGCTGTCGGCGTTAGGATCAGTGTGTTGCAGGGCAGTTCATCCGGTTCGGCAGTATATGTTGAAACACAAAATGCGACAGCCAATGCCAATGGGTTGGTCAGTTTTGAAATAGGAGACGGCACACCTGTTTCCGGAAATTTCTCCAACATTAACTGGGGAAGCAACAGTTATTACCTGAAAACGGAAACGGACCCCAATGGAGGCTCCAACTATTCGATTTCCGGTACCAGCCAGTTGGTCAGTGTTCCTTACGCCCTTTATGCCAAATCAAGTGGGAGCAGTGATTGGGGCCAAAGCGGAAATGATATTTACACAATCAATTCAGGGAATGTAGGCATAGGAGATACCGATCCGCAGTCCAAACTTCAGATAGGCGGAACAGATAATTCGCTCCGGATTTTCGGAACGCAGGGGGATTATAATCATGGAGGAACCCTGAAATTCGGGGATGATGATTATGTAACACTTCAGGAAGATGAAGATGATCATTTAAGAGTAAAAGCTAACAGGATCAATATGGAAACTCCCAGAATGTGGATAAATGGTGATGTAGGGATAGGAGTCGGGGAAGCTCCTGAACAGGTTGCCAAGCTTCATGTAGTAGCCAATGGGAAATCTATAAGAGGGAAAGTGGATGCAACCGGAACTAATTGGAATATTGGTGTGGAAGGATTTATTTCAGGAGGAGAAGGAACAAATTGGGGAGTATATGGCTATGGAGGGGCAGGGATTGCTAATGTAGGCGTTTACGGCTTTGGTGATGGTAATATTGGCGCCAAAGGGGTGCATGGATTTGCCCAGGGCATGGCCGGGTTTGGTATTTTTGGAGAGTCTAATGGCGATTTAAGCTGGGCTGGTTATTTTGATGGTAACCTTGGGTATACAGGTGAGTTTTTGGGGCCTTCGGATGCAAAATTGAAAAGAGAGGTTCAGATTATAAATGGTGCTTTGGACAAAGTGCTTCAGTTGCAACCCAAAACCTATTTTTTCAAAACTGATGAGTACGACCAATTAAACCTGGCCAAAGGCCAACAGGTTGGATTTATAGCTCAGGAGGTTCAGGAGATTTTTCCGGAATTTGTCAAAGAGAATGTTATTTATACATCAAGTAAAGACCCGGAAATCCATGAAGTGACTAAAACGGAATATGTGGGGATCAACTACCTGAACTTTATTCCCATCCTGACCAAAGCTATGCAGGAACAGCAGGAACAGATCGAATCATTGAAAAGAGAAAACGAAGATTTGAAAGCTCGTATGGACAGGCTGGAAAGTCTGGTCGAACAGATGAGCAAGTAGGAAAAATGTAAATCAACGATTAATGATGTTTAAAGTGATTCGATGGGAGAATGTCCGGTTCTTCTGTCGAATCATTTTGTTTATTGCCAGCGATCCTTGAATTCCAAAGTGACCAAAAAACCTTCATTAATTTATTCATAATGAGATAAAATCTACCTCGGCTATTTGTACATTTGCGCCCACAATATTTAAACACATAAACACATGTCATTTATTAGCTTTGGGGAGTACATTGAAGGAACGAATTATAAGGTTCTGGACGAGCGAATTGTAAGAGGTAGCGCAGGAGTAATGTTTTTACTTGGACTGATAGCTTTTATCAATGGGTTCGTCATAAGAAATTACATAGTGATCCCGTACATTTCAGGAATCCTGGCATTAAGCTTTATGATCGCAGTTTTCATTAATCCCAAATTTTCTCCTACCGTATTTATTGCAACGGTGATGGTGAGAAAACAAAGTCCGCTTCCCATTGGAGCTATTCAAAAGAAGTTTGCATGGAGTCTTGGGTTGATTTTATCATCCGGCATCTTTGTTTTATCTCTTTTTTTATTGAATGATGAATCCTATTTTGACTCAGTGTGTTTGCTGTGCCTGGTTTGTCTTGGATTATTGTTTTTGGAAACTGCATTTGGCATCTGTATAGGTTGTAAACTTTACCACCTTTCAGTAAGGTTGAAGTTGATTGCCCCTCCAAAAGAAAAGCCGAATTGTATGGGTGACGCCTGTGAAACGAACAGTTAAGGTCTGTATAAATTTTTATTTACGGAAAATCAATTTTTTATCCTAAACAGTTTTCCAATCGGTAGCGGAAAATTGGATAGTTGGAAAATTGGAAAAACGAAATCAGTCATCCATTTATCCATTCTTCCTTTCGAATCAGTTCGCCCGCACATTACTCATTGATTATGAGGAGTACTTTGGTTTGGAAGAACATTTTTGAATGTCGAGAGAAAACGTAGATATTCAAAAATAAATCGTACCCACCGAATTCATTCGGTGCGACGAGCCGAATGAATTCGGCGATTACGAAATTACCCATAAATAATTTGAGTGATTATGGCTAAAGTCCAGGTTAATTTAGTGCTCTATTTCTATATCAAAATGTGCTAGAAGACCAGGCAATCCATTGATTGAAAATTTCGCTTTTTTGATATTGTTTTGCTCCGGGTTCAAAGAATACCCCCGGGCATTTCTAAAATCCGCCTTTTCCAAATTAGTATTGTCAAAAATGGCATCGGAAAGATCGCTTCCTTCAAAAGTGGATTCCGAAAGGTCGGCTTCTGCAAAATCGCTTTCTGAAAGTTTGCAGTTCAGGAACCGGGTGCCTTTCAGATTTACCTGATAAAAGCAACACATATTCATCTGGCAATTGCTGAAATCAACGGCAAACAGGAAATCATTACAATTATCGAAACTCAGCCCCAGCATTTTACAATCTTTGAAGCGTATGGTTTTAAAAGCCGTTTCCGTTAAAGTTGTATTGCTCAGGTCGCATCCCCGGAATGTACATTCGGAAAAATGAATGTCGGAAAGGTCTACATTGGCGAGGTTGCAGTTGATAAACTCACAATTTTCATATTTGGCTACAGGCAGTCCTTCATGGGTGAAATCCTTGCCTTCAAAGGTTTGATCATCGATGAATGTGTTCATGTTTTTCTTTTTTGGGATAAAGAATTTTAAAATAATTTCCTCTGCGAAACTTCGCGCTCCTCAGCGTTTCTCTGGGAAACAAAAAGGTTATACCGCAGCGTTTCACGGAGAAGCGCAAAGTTATGCTGAGTGTTTAATGTTTTTTATCAGATTTTTGGTTCAATATCCGGAAAGCCTTATAAACTGCCATGTGCAAAATAGTCGCATGATCTTCTTCCAAAATAGGTTCGTAGAATACAGTCATTTTTTCGTTGTCTGAATTTTTGATAGCATCTACCAACATATCAGCCACCTGGTGCATCACAGGATGCTCCTTGCCAAGACTTACAAAAACTCTTTTTTCGAGGTCACGCTGTTTTTTGAAATAATCATTGGCCGTTTTCACAAGTGATTGCTGATCCCACCAAAGAGAAGGGCTGACTATGATGTAATCATCAAAAAGTTGTGGCCTTTTCATCAAAATCTCAGTGGCGATCAATCCACCCATAGATTGCCCGATGATGGTTTTGGGGCCTTTGGTATGAAAGCGCTTTTCTATGAATGGTTGTAATTCATTTTCCAGAAAATTCAGAAAAGCTTCACCTCCTCCACTCGTTGGCAATGAAGCTACATCAACGGAGTCCCGACTCGGAAAAGAAAAGTCCCGATACCGGTCGACATTGGCGATGCCGACG
>QQUB01000202.1 GCA_008501835.1 Bacteroidota bacterium | reverse complement strand
AGCTTCGTAACCGGGAAATGCTTCCCCCAGCATTTCTGTCTGCACCGCACCGAGGGCCAGGCAATTCACAGCAATACCTAAATCCTTAAATTCTTCCGCAAGGCATTCGGTCAGATTGGAGATGGCTGCTTTACTTGAACTATAGGCTGACAATCCGGGAAATTTAGACGCTCCCTGAAAACCACCCATACTGCTAATATTAAGTATATGAGGGCGATCTGCCTTTTCCAGCAAGGCCACAGAATGCCTGATCAAAGCCGCGGGACCAAACACATTTACCCCGTAAACAGATTGCCAGTCCTGTGAAGTAAGTTCCTGGAATGGTTTATTGACCAACATCCCGGCATTATTGATTATCCTGTCAATCTTCTCCCAGGACTCCAGTTTTTTAGCTAATTCGGACCAATTCGGATTTAACAGATCGAACCCCAGGTAGTCCACATTGTCGTGGGCAGAATTTTCTGAAAGTTCCTCAAGTGGAACGATATTTCTTGACAATAACAATAAGCGGTTAGCGCTGTTTTCGGAAAGAAGTTTAGCTGTGGCAAAACCAATTCCCCTGCTTGCTCCCGTTATAATGATATTCATTTTTCAGATTTTGCGGAAAAATAGCAAATCCCTTCGTAATGGAACAATGATGGAAGGATTTTGTATTGAAGGACTTAAGGTAAAAGGACATAAGGACATAAGGACATAAGGACATAAGGACATAAGGACATAAGGACATAAGGAATTTACATGATAATTCTTACAACCAACAAACGTGCTTTTCTCCATTAGTTCCTTCGCCCTTACATCCTTTCGTCCTTATTTCCCTCAATTTGATCTAAATACTCAAATAACCCGAGTAACAAATCCTTAAAAAATATAATTTTCCCTAGCTTTGTCGACGTTTTACTTTTGGTCAACAAAAAACTATGATTATTTCAAAGTTACTATATCATGTAGGCCGGTATTTTATGATGCTGGGGACTGCTTTTTCTCGACCGGAGAAGGCCAACATGTACTACAAGGAAACCATCCGACAGATGCATGATATCGGTATCGGTTCCCTGATTATTGTTGGATTGATCTCCATATTCATTGGGGCAGTAACGGCGGTACAATTTGCTTATCAGTTAGATGGAACACTTGTACCAAAATATTACATCGGATATGTGGTTCGGGATATCACCATCATTGAACTGGCGCCTACCATTACTTGCCTTGTACTGGCAGGAAAGGTAGGGTCTAATATTGCTGCTGAGATCGGTGGTATGCGACAAAAAGAACATATTGACGCCATGGAAATCATGGGGGTAAATACAGCTGCCTACCTTGTAATGCCAAAAATAGTTGCAGCGGTGATTATCATCCCTGTATTGGTAGCACTTGCCGCCTTTATTGGCATCATTGGAGGGTATATGGCTTCTGTATGGACAGGGATGCTGTCGGATGCCGAATATATTCAGGGGGTAAGATCTTTCTTTGTTGAAAAGAATATCACCCTGTTGTTTGTCAAAGCCACTGTATTTGCCTTTCTGTTGACGAGTGTTTCTGCCTATATGGGATTTTTTGTAAAAGGAGGTAGCATTGAATTGGGGAAAGCGAGTACAAATGCTGTGGTGATGAGTGACATCCTCATTTTGTTAGCAGATTACCTCATCGCAGTAATGTTCACCTAATGATCATCCAATAATCGAATAGACAATTCATGATACGAACGGAAGATATATTCAAATCTTTTGGTGATAACGAAGTTTTAAAAGGCATCACTACGGAATTCCTGCCCGGAAAAGCCAATCTCATCATTGGTCGAAGTGGTGCAGGGAAAACTGTTCTACTAAAACTATTGGTTGGCCTGATCAACCCTTCAGCGGGGAAAGTCTGGTATGATGATGTTGACTTTTACAGTCTCAAGCCTAAAGAAGTTCGAAACATCCGTATGCAGGTAGGAATGCTTTTCCAGGGTTCTGCCCTGTTTGACTCCATGACGGTTGAACAAAATGTGCGGTTTCCCCTGGATATGTTCACCAACATGACTGCCAAAGAAAAACTTGATCGTATTAATTATTGCCTCGACCGCGTTAGCCTGGAAGGAGTCAATAATAAATACCCCTCCGAAACCAGTGGAGGGATGCAGAAAAGGATCGGGATTGCCAGGGCCATAGTGCTGGAACCCAAATATTTATTCTGCGATGAACCCAACTCAGGGCTTGATCCCAAAACCGCTCTTTTGATCGATGAATTGATCCGGGATATCACTATTGAAAACAATATCACTACCGTTATCAATACCCACGATATGAACTCTGTTATGGAGATTGGCGACAACGTTATATTACTATACCAGGGCAAGCTAGCCTGGCGCGGAAGCCGTGATGTGGTACTTGAGAGCAAAAACGAGATCTTGCAAGACTTCATGTTCGCATCTCCATTCCTCAAGAAACTGAGAGACGCGGCGATGGAAGAAGGCGTTTCATTGAAAAGGGTAAATGAGTGATGAGGAAAGAGTGCAAAGTGCATGGTGCATAGTGTAGAGTTAATAATTTGTTTCAGATTGTTTCAATTGGTTTCATTTTGTTTCAGGTTCCGTTGATTTCCAAGAATTTCGACCTTCGGCCTTCAGGTTTCTTTTCGAAATTATCTCTACAGGACCAATTAGCAGAATCTTAAACTTCCAAACGTAGATCAATACGTGGGTTTAATTAGCCTTCTGAATGCATTTATCCCTTTTACACCCAACTGAAACTACCTGCAACAAAATGAAACTCTTGACACACCCCTTCTACACTCTTCTTTCTGCACCATGCATAATGCACTCAAAAATAACTCCCAAATTAATCCTTTTAAATTTCAC
>QQUB01000572.1 GCA_008501835.1 Bacteroidota bacterium | reverse complement strand
TCGGATCCATCAAAAGGGTTACTATCTCCACCTCATCATCTTCCCTGAAAGACAGTTGCATGTCTTCAGTGGTGAAGTATTTACTTTTTAAAGTATCCGGTGCCCCAAAACAAAGGTGCATTTGGGAGTAGTTTATCTCCTGGCCATTGGCTTTTGTGAAATAGCCTGCCAGGCCGTCCCTATGCTTACGAAGATCCCCCATACGCACCGGGAAATGATAATCTTCCAGTCCGGTGGGCTTGTTGGCATTTTGTGCAGTCCATCCCTGCTGCCATCCCTGCGGAAAAGCCGGGAGACCAAATAACTCCAACCGAAGGGCAGATTTAACCAGGGCTAATGGCTGGCCAAACAAAACTGCCATTCCCGAATCCTGCTTTGCTCCCGGAGCGTCAATGGAATCAGAAACCAATTCCATCAATGCCAACAGCTTTTTTAAATCCCCTGCCTGCATTATCCCTCGGATAAAATTACGAAGCTCTTCATTCTGAATATCAGCATCCAGATTCTGAACACTAATGCTGCCTGGAGTACTGTTCCAAACCACAGCACCGGTCAAGTCCTCGCCAAGTCCCCCTGCCAATGTACCGGAAGCTTCAAATACCATCAGTTGTTGATCCAGGTGATTAGGCATTATCCAACCGAAAATGGGGCTGGTTTCAGGGTTCGAATCGGTTTCCTTCAAGAGGTCCTCCTCATCTTTAGCCAGCCAGCGGAACAACAACCTGCAAGGCTGAATTACTCTTGGAGGCAGATTGATATAATCATCTTCATCGAACAAGTCTTCAGCAATATCCCGAACAGCCTTTGAGTTTATATCTTTATCTTCTTCTTGTAAATCGACTATTTTTTGAATTTGCCCAAAAGTATCTGTCACCCAAAGCCGATTGATTTTTATGCGCCCTGCTCTTATCGGACAAAAGGGGCTTTCCTCCGAAGTATCCGGGAGGAAATAGTCATTAGTATTTAAATAGGAATCATCCGATTGATCAACTACCAAGCTGTCATTAGTATCATACTGCAACAAAGGCAATTGAATAGCCTGTTTTTTCATCAACAAAGCATCATTAAATCCATCCAGCGCCTGCGCCAAAAAATTCAACTCAGCAAGTTTTTGATACCCTTGGAGTCTGCTTCTGAGTTGTTTTGAAACTGCATCGGAAAGGAAGGTCTTACCAGACAGGATATACATTTGTTTTAGATCAGCGGGTTTCAATTCTGTAGCTTTTACATAATCATAAGCATCAGGGAAAACATAATTTTCAGGTTTGTATACCCAATTTTCTTTTTGCTTTTGATATGCAGGTAACCACTGGACATTCCACAGCATGAAAAACGGTGTCCAGGGCTGCTCCTTCCATTGGCAAACCGCCAAATCATTGAAAAGTGCCTTTTTTGCCAGTTTGCTTCCCGGAGGGCTGTAAGGGTCACCTTCTGTTGGTTGAAACCCAATAATATTTTCATCGGTGGTGATTTTTTCTACATCCCAGTCTAAAAACTTTACAATTTGCGCATACAAGTCTTCCACCCATTTGCTTGTCCGGGTAATCCTGTCGTCTCTTTTTTCAAGGTAATAAGCTAATGCGAGGTCTCTGGCCCAGGCCGGATCAAAAAGCAAGGATTCGAAATAAACCGATTCAATTATATCTCTCAATCCTTCCGTTAGAGAAAACCTGGTTTCTAAAGAAAAAGTCTGCTTATTTTCCAATACGTCAGACATGCCGATAGCAGCCTCTACCAACTCCTTGTCTTTTAAAATAATCCCGGATATAATATTCTCTTCTACACGACAACTCAAAGTCAATAGTTCCTGATTATCATTCGTGCTTTGGTATTTATCAGAGGAGAGTACTCCGGGGCCTGAAAGCAATACCGAAGGATCCTTGGGTTGCCAGAACCGGGGCATTTTTATTTCCAGTAATTCATAATGCGGCGAATCGTCATTTTGACCAATAAATGGATCCAGTTTCCTGATGTTTTTTTGACAGGATTCAATCGTTTTTTCTGAGGTCGCAATCGAATTATTTACTTTTTTTATTTCTGTAATTAATTTCTTCCTTTTGTTTTCCAGGAAGTCATTATGGGATTCTCCCTGATTAGAATTCATTATGATTTTATCCCGGGTGGACCTAAACTCTACCTGAAGAGAAAACCTGATGCGTTTCAGATTATCCAGTTCTCTTTGAGCTTTGTTCAGATCAGTGAAATTTTCCACTAACCCAGGTAGTTTTCCATCACTTACATCCGGAAAATCAGGCAAGTTATTTTGATCCTCCTTTTTATAAGGATTATCTGTTTCAGATTTTCGGATTTCCCACAGCGTCCCCCCTTCTGCATCGTTAAACTGACTTGCATGAACCTTATCCTGGATTTCGACAAGGCCACTTACATCCTTCAACAGGTCATATTGAAAAGCAGATAATATTTTTTCAGCAGCTCCTGTCTGCCTGGCAATCCGGGCACTCATGGCTTCAACGGAAGTATTGCCAACGGCTACATTAACCGCTGCATTGAGAATGTCGTTGGATGGGCCATTATCTTTATTCCAGCGAATTTCATTTATGGAACTGTGGCAAAGAATTCTTTTAGGGAAAACCTCCGTTTCACCCGGTAATGTCCAGGAATTTTCGAGATCCAGGATTCGTTTCTGCCACAATTCATCCGGTTCCTTATTCCCCTTAAGCAGTTCAGATCGTTTTTCCTGCCAAATTTCATCAGCAACTTTTGGGTAAAGCGGATCCAGCTCAGAGCTTGAATACCAACCTACAACAAAATAACTCAAGGTGCCGTTATCAACATCCTCACGGGCATCATGAAACCCAAATACATCCCGGCAACTGCCA
>QQUB01000705.1 GCA_008501835.1 Bacteroidota bacterium | reverse complement strand
AAATGGTCATCGGCAGGAAGTCCAATATTGACTGGCCAAATTCAAATTTGAAAAAGCCAATATGTTGTAAAACAAAGGTATTATAATACTGAACCGTTTCACCGACCCAAAATGCATAGAGAAAAGTATAAAGCCATGGAAGAAAAAGTCCTGTTAATCCCATGAAGAAATAACTCAATTTAAGACCGTAGAGGGAGCTGACTGCTACAATTAGCCATAAAAAGAAGATGGCGTATGGAAGAAAGAACAGAGAACTTAACCCGATCAATATCCCGGCGTTAAATATATATTTGGCTGCCGAACTTTTTTTATAAATTTCAAAAATGCTGAAGCAGGCCATCAATAAAAAAGTATTGGCTATATGCAGAGACGATAAGCCTAAAAAATCCGGGACGGAGCTGGAAACAAGGATGTAAAATAACCCGGGAAAAAGATTGATTTCCTTTGCAAGAAAATTATGGGCTACCAGATAATTAATAATGAGGGCATTAATGAAAATTATACCGATGCAAATAATTTCTGGTACCAGACCGGTATTGCCTGAATAATGGTACATAAGATCTGCCAGAGGGCCACCACCATCAGGTACCTTCTCCCATGGATGCAGGATAAAAACTACTGACCGAACTAAGGCTGCATAAAAGATCAGTAAAGCTCCTGAAATCAAATGATTTGTACGAAAAAGATTCAGCACTGGAACACAAATTTGATCGGGCCCAAAATAGGAAATTCTGACTACAACACAAAAAAGAAAGAGCCGTGAAGGTTAAGCTTTTCCTGCACGGCTCTTAAATGTTCAATCCAAAAGGGTTTTATTGCTTTGAAAAACGTGTACTGTGTTGTTCGTTTTCGTTACGAAGCTGGAGGAAATACAATCCAGGCATCATATCGGATACGATTACCGGAATTTCGTTCTGGCCGGGAACCGTGGATACTTCCTGTCTGAAAATAACCTGACCATTCAGGTCATAAACCAGTAATTCAGCCGTTTGCGAGGCCTGTGTGCCCATCTTGAAACGGGCAGTGAAATACTGGGTAGCCGGATTAGGATAAGTAGTCAGATTCATAAAGGCATTTTGATCGCCTCCGGAAGTAATTCCCTCTGAGCCATCTGTTCTGATGATGGTTATAAAGTTTTCAGAAATACTATAACAATCACTGTTGAACATTACTTCAAAAAGGTTTTCACCTTCCACTATTTCAATATCTCCGGTATAAGCTACACCCCAGATGTGGCAAATTCCCGGAGCAGCTCCTTCAAAGTCGTGTGTGTCTCCGTCGACAAAACCAAGCACGTTTTCTTCGTCATCCGTGATGACATATACATATGGAGTGGCAGAAGCTCCCTCATTATTGAATGTCAGAATATCTGAAACTTCATCTCCAACCGTAATGGTTACTTCCTCACCCTGATCAGAGGTAATTGTACCTCCAACAGGCTCTCCAATAATTACGGTGATATAATTGGCAGAGGTAGTATAACAATTATCCGAAAGAGCATCTTCCAGAACATCTGTTCCAAAACCAATCAGGTTTTCTCCATTAAAGGATACACCATAAATTCTGACTTCACCCGGATCAGCTGAATCGAAATCGATGGCAGGACCGATGATTTGAGGAATAATCACCATATTATTGGTGTCTGTAATAATATAGCGGTAATCCGGATCAAGACTGGTGGTTTCCAAAATTACTAAATCTCCTATATCATCACCAGGACAAGTATAGATGGTGGTCTCCTCACTACCAAGTACGGAAATAGTTCCTCCATCAACCTCTTCTGCTCTTATGACCTCGACAAAGTTTTCGGAAAGTTCATGGCAACTGCTGGAAAGATCGACCTGGGTTGCCAACAATCCAGGTGCTGCAAATAATTCTCCAGTGTAGGAAAGACCCCATACCCTGTATAATCCAGGATCGACAGAGTTGAAATCAATATTGTTGTCATTAAATACTTCGACAATTATGCCGTTTTCATCCAAAAGCAGGTAGACATATCCGACGGTTGCAGTACTCGTGGTAGCCATTTCTAAAATTCCTGAACTGGTTCCAACACAAGCTAAAGCAGTGGTTGCTCCATCGATAGTGGTCACTTCCCCTCCTTCAGGAAGTCCTCTGATTATGGTAATGAAATTCTCAGAAAGCGTATAACATTCATCTGAGAAAACAGCCTGATCCACAAAGGAACCAAACGGAGACGTGAAGTTGCCGGTATAGGAAACTCCCCAAACTCTCAATGTTGAAAAGCCGGTATCTTCAAAATCCTGCTCATCTCCTGTCAGGAAAGAAATGATGAGATTGTCTTCTGTGGTGAGTACATATTGATAATTGGCTTCATCCGCGTCACTGGTGTTGTCAAAAGTTATGACATCCGGCTCTTCATCCCCCGCGCAAACATATATGGTAGATTCTGTAAAGTCAGTATGAATTAACCCTCCATCTACCTTATTTTTGTTCAGAAAAACAAAATCTTCACTGTATTGATAACAATCATCACTTGCTGGGAAATCATTGATATTGTCACCGGGGAAGAGGTTTAAGGTACCGGAGTAGGACAGCCCATAAATTCTTGCTGGCCCACCAACTGCGTTGTCAAAGTCAAAACTGTCATCAAAAATGACCCCTATAATGAAATCTTCGTCATTGGTAACCACATAGGCGTAGTTCAGGTGGGTTGCGTCTACAACTTCAAAGTTGATGACATCCGGGATACCATCACCTACACAAATCGATAATTCTGTTTGTCCTTCATTAACGGTAAGAGTTCCCGCCTGGGCGTTTTCGTAAATGATCTCAACAAAATTATCAGAAAGGTCATAACATTCATCAGCAAGTGCAGCTGT
>QQUB01000325.1 GCA_008501835.1 Bacteroidota bacterium | reverse complement strand
GGTAGAAGATGGTGGATTGGTTATGGCAGAAGAGTATCTGGATCAGATGCGGGTATACCTGGGGGTAATTCACGATGAATTTGCCGAGCTTTATAACCTGGAGGGCGTGGAAGGATTTGGAATGGATATCGAATACAAAGTCACCAGCGCCGACCAATTGATTATCAAGCAGGCGAGGCCATGGGTTTCTTTCTGGGCAGATATCAAGGCAACCTATGACTTAGCTTCCGTTGAGATCATCAGTCCTCAAAATTCTTCCAGTCTGGGAGATGCTGAATTGGTTACCGTAAGAATTGGCAATGAAGGTTTGAAGGAAATGTCCGATTTTGATATTTCTCTCCTGGTGGAAGGCGAGGTTGTGGAGACAATGACCATAAACGAGGAGTTGAACCCTCAGACGGATGCTGAATATCAATTCACTGTGCCGCAGGATTTTTCAAGCATTGGCGATTATAATATTGGGGTGGCAGTCGCCCATGAATCGGATGGATATGAAGGTAATGATACTTTAAGAACAGTTTTGAGTAAGCTGCATTACCTGGAGGGTGGAATTACCATAACTGAAGCCATCGCCAAATGCGGGGATGAGGTAGAGGTCAAAGCCAAAGTCACCAATTATGGTGATGCGACCTTTACCAATACTGCCATTGTTGTGGTGGTAAATGGTTTAGCGGTTGATACGGTTTACTATGAGTTGAGTATACCTTATCAGGTTACAGCGGATGTGAACTTTGTTATCACCGAAAACTTGTTCCAGGTGGGCAATGATATCAAGTTGAACCTCTTAAGCGTAAATGGACAGCCGGATGCCATTGGTGGTAATAATACTGCCTCCGTTAGTTTGGATCTCGAATCCAATTTCGACTATGTCACCCTGATAATCAATGCTGACAATTATCCTCAGGAAACTTCCTGGGAAGTATATGATGAATTAGACAATGAGTTGGTGCTGTCAGGAGCATTGGACTATAACCAGGAAATCCTGATTCAGGATGTTTGTGTGGATTACAATTCGTGTTTAACCTTGAGTATCCTTGATTCCTACGGGGATGGAATTTGCTGCGGATACGGGGAAGGGAATTTCCTGATGTTAAATGCTGCGGGAGATACGCTTTTTGTGAATGACGGGGAGTTTGACAATGTAGCCCAGGAGTTATTTTGCCTTGGAGACGGCTGTGTTTTTTCTGCTGAAGTATCAACGACTAATGCTACCACTGAACTATCTTATGATGGTAAGATCGTTATCAATACAAGCAGCGGTTATGGACCCTACCAATTCAGTATTGATGGCGGTGAGACGTTTTACCCTGTCAATACCTTCACGGGTTTAACTGCGGGAGAGTATTCTATTGTTGTGATGGATGACCTGGAGACCTGTACTTTTGAAGAAACCGTTGTACTTGATGTTGGTATTGTAAACAGTACCGAGGAGTTTTCTTCTGAAGATATCAGAGTTTTTCCGAATCCAACTGAAGATATTCTGATCATCGAATTTAATGAGGCATTGGGACTATCTGCTGATGTGAAGATTGAAATTTATGATAGCCTTGGAAGGTTGATACGAGAGGATTCCATTTTGGGAACGGGAAATGCTAGGACGGTCATTTCGCTACAGGAAAATGCTCCGGGAAGTTATTTTGTGAAGTGTTACAGCCCAGACTTTGAAAGGTATTTTAAAGTCATTAAAATATAGGTGAAATAGGCAGGATTTTCTAAACCTATTTTAGGTTATTTCATACCCACCGAACCTGTCTTCCTGGCCAGGCAAGATTCATTCGGCTCGTGGCACAGAATGAATTCCACCTGTACAGAAAACCGCCCCAATGAATTGATAAATAACAAAAATGATTAGGATCGCTGAGCAATGAGCAAAGTGAATTGATCGGTGAGCCGGTTTCCCGGATAAAATACCTTTTTTGTAGCCCCAGAAACAGCTCACTGATCGCGTTGCGCTCAATGATCTGTTACCAATTTACATTTTGGGTGGCTTTACGAGGATGATTTGAGGTAATTATTAATTCTGTACAGGCTGAATGAATCTTGCCTGGCCAGGAAGACAGGTTCGGTGGGTACGGTTATTTTTTTACTCTGCTAGCAAATTTACCTGCCAATTCAAAATGCTCCGGGAAGTTAATTTGTTTGAAAACAGTGTTATTTTAATTGTTCTATCAAGTTGCGGTCTTTTAACTTACCGACAAATCTCTGGAATTGAAAATAGCTAAATAATCTATTTAGTAGAAAAACGGTAATGGTAAGGATTACTATCAGAATAATTCCTTCTGACACGGTTAAAGGATGGTCATCAATACTACTTAAAATCAAAAAAAATAATATGGAAAACGGGATGAAAAAATATAAATTGTGAAGCGTTCTCGTTTGGATATTTATCTTGTTATTTTGTTCATCAAGCATTAAAATGAATTTAGTCTCTAATTGACCTTTGTCGGAAACTACAATTTGGTTATTGTCTTCATTAACTATGTAAAATTCACGCATTCCCAATCTCCATATTCTTGGCTTAGATGCCTGATTTATTTCTTCTAGTAATTCTTCCTGGGTTACCAGCAGGCTATATGTTTTTCTGATTGATATCAAACGCATTGTTTGAAATGTATGTGATTTGTTTTTCTTTTATTGAAGAACGCCAACCAATTAATAAACTTACCTCTGTGAGGTAGAAAAAAATAAAATTTGCAAACAATATAACGATAACTGATCCAAAGGATAATTCTACGATCATATTGAAATGAAATAAGACTCAGAATAGAACTTCAAAGACCATCATGATATTATCAGGATCATGTATTTAATAGTAAAATTTCCGTCTCAAAAAATTGCTCTTGATACCTCG
>QQUB01000836.1 GCA_008501835.1 Bacteroidota bacterium | reverse complement strand
TATATGTAAAGAATCTCGAAAATAACCGCACCACTCAAATCACCAAAGACGGCGAATACAACAAAATCATAAACGGTGGGCTGGATTGGGTTTACGAAGAAGAATTTCATTTCAGCCGAGGCTTTGAATGGTCGGTAGACGGTAAAAAAATTGCCTTTTATCGCTTTGATGAAAGTGAAGTTCCAGAGTTTACCTACACCAACTACAATGACGACCTGTACCCTGAATATATCACCTTCAAATACCCAAAAGCGGGAGAACGTAATTCCGATGTAACCATTCATATTTACGATACTGAATCAGGGAAAACCATTGATGCTGCCACTTCAACAGCACAGGACCATTACATCCCGAGGATAACATGGACCCAGGATCCTGCGCAGTTATGCGTTACCCGATTGAATCGCCATCAGAATGAATTGGAGCTTTTACTCGTCGATGCAAAATCAGGAAAGTCCTCATTATTATTAAAAGAAAAAAATAAATATTACATCAACATTGTAGATAACCTGACTTTCCTGAAGAATAAAAAGCAGTTTATATGGACCAGCGAAATGGACGGATGGAACCATATTTACCTCTACAATATGAATGGAAAAAAGGAAAGACAAATCACCAAAGGACCTTGGGAAGTGACTGAATTTTACGGTCTTGACGAAAAAAGAGGCCTTGTGTATTACCAGGCTGCAGAAAACTCTCCTTTGGAAAGGCAGGTCTACTCCATGAGTCTTAATGGAAAACGCAAACAAACTCTTGCCGGAGAAAAAGGATGGAACAGTGCTCAATTCAGTAATACTTTCGACTATTTTGTGCTCAACTTTTCCACAGCAAACACTCCAACGGTTTACTCCGTTTTTGATGATCAGGGCAGATTGGTAAGAGTTTTAGAGGACAATGCCAATCTCCTGTCCATACAACAAAACTATACCCTAAACGATGTGGAATTCTTCAATTTCACCACCAAAGATGATGTAGACCTGAACGGGTACATGATTAAACCTGCATATTTTAATGAGAACCGCCAATATCCTGTATTCATGTACCTCTATGGTGGTCCTGGCAGCCAACAGGTGACCGATCGGTGGAAAGGTCAGAATTACTGGTGGTTCCAGATGCTGGCCCAAAAAGGATTCCTGGTGGTTTGTGTAGATAACCGAGGTACAGGGGCTCGTGGGGAGTCTTTCAAAAAAATGACTTATCTGCAACTCGGAAAATATGAAACCATCGACCAGATCGAAGCGGCCAAATACATTGGCAATCTGCCATATGCTGATGCTGATAATATCGGGATTTTTGGCTGGAGTTACGGCGGATACATGTCTTCACTTTGCCTTTTTAAAGGGAATGACGTATTCCAGGCCGCCATTGCAGTAGCGCCTGTGACTAACTGGAAATGGTACGACACTGTTTACACAGAAAGATTCATGCGTACTCCTCAGGAAAACCCTGATGGTTACCGCGACAATTCACCAATCTACTTTGCAGACAGGTTAGAAGGAGATTATTTGTTGGTTCACGGCATGGGTGATGATAATGTCCATTTCCAGAATACAGCGGAAATGGCCAACGCCCTCGTCAATGCCAACAAACAATTTGATACTTATTTTTATCCGAACAGAAACCATAGTATTTACGGAGGTCCAACGCGTTTGCACCTGTATCAGAAAATGACGGATTTTGTTATGGAAAAACTAAAATCAAAAAGCTCTCCGGCCATAAAAAACCGTGGCCCGGTAAAGATCGTTCCCCGTAGTGAACTCAAGAAAAAAACCGGAGACACTCAGGATACGATCAACAAACCCTCCAGACCAAAAACCAATAAGCGGACTAAGGTGAAGGATAAGACGAAGTAGGACCGTTTTCAGTCTGCAGTCTTCAGAAATACTATTTTTCTAAAAAATAGTATTTCTGTTTTCCGACAGATGAAACTCCCTAAATCACTGAAACCTTTTTAATTCACTTTTAATCTATTGATATGATTCTTTCCAGTGTTGATTTTATTCCAGGTCGCGAAATAATTGAAGTTATTGACATAGCCAGGGGCAGCACCGTTCGTGCGAGGCATCTGGGAAGGGATTTCACCGCCGTTTTTAAGAGCGTTGCCGGTGGTGAAATTTCAGAATATACAAAATTACTGGCCGGTGCCAGGGAACAGGCTATTGAAAGAATGATTGCAGATGCCGAAAGACTGGGAGCCGATGCGGTTATCAATGTACGATTTATGACCTCGAGTGTGATGAATACGTTGTCTGAAGTGCTGGCTTATGGAACAGCCGTGAAGTTGAAGTAGGTCCAGTTGCTGGTTGCTGGTTGCTGGTTGCTGGAAAATATACTTTTAATCTTAAAAAGTTGACACCTTTACAAAGCAAGGAGGATTGAAAAGGTGTTGCCTTATCGAAGGAATTACTATCCAAAAAATATTGCTCAATCTTCATTTTAGCTTAAATCTTATAACCACCATATTTAAAATAAACAGTATGCTTCCTGTCAAAATAAAAATCAAACTAAAATTTGATTTAAATAGAACGGTATGCCAACCATAAAAAATGATAGTTGAAAAGTTATCAAGGATCAAAACTCCTCCAACCAAAATCAGAATTATCAATATTGTTTGAAATATCCTTACACTTGAATTATTTCTTACTTTATTGATCAAATTCAAAGTAAATAAAATGGGGATCACAAATTGGAGGGCCAAAATCAATAGGAACCAACCTCCATACATTCTATCCATAAATGCCAATTCCTCATAAATTATTCCGCTGACAGTTTGAATAAGAATATACCATAATTTCCTCAGAAGGATGAACAACCCTACAATCCCCAGAATAATCCAATTACTTTGATCGAATTTTTGAAAGAATTTGTATCTCCGTTTCAACAAGTAGGCTACTAATCCGATAATAAACCAGGTTAAAAGGATGTAAAAATCGATGATAGGGTTACTTAAAAACATAGAATCAAGTTCTCATTTCCAATTTAACAAAAACCCTGCATTTTGCTTTCCAAAAATTAAGAATAACAAACCATCAAAAAAATACTATCTACCAACTGGCACTGGTACTGGTACTGGTACTGGTACTGCAAACTGAGGACTGAAGGCTGAAGACTGTCACCTGATCACTCCTCCTTCCTCATCGCACTCTTCGCAATGGTATTCAGGATAAGGAAAATGCCCAGGAACAGTGAAATCCTGGCAATGATATCACCCCATCTCACGTAAAAGGTGATAGCATTATTTTTATACATGGTCCCGGATATGGCGATGGGGACATCATAGGCTGTTTTTTGCAGGATATCTCCACGTTGATTGACAAAGGCTGACGATCCGGTATTGGCAGATCGAACAATATCACGACGGGTCTCGATAGCTCTGAGAGAAGCGAAATGCAAGTGTTGTCTATATCCCGGAGTATTATCCCACCATCCATCATTGGTCATCACAAATATCAACTCGGCACCATCAAATTTCCCGCCGTTACGAATATATCCTCCAACATACTCCCCGTACACAGATTCATAACAAATGGCAGGACCAACCTTTGCAGCACCATTATCAAACATCACATATCCTTTCTGAGTCCCAAGCCCGGCGGTTGTTCCACCTAACTGATCCACGAGAGGTTCCATAAAAAACAGGATTTTCTTAAAAGGAAAAATCTCCGGACCAGGGACCAGTTTCGACTTTTTATGATGTGGAACCACCCTGTTTTTTTGATTCAGTTCTATCGCTCCATTGTAGACTTCCAGATACCGTTCTCTTTCTCCTTTTCCAACTTTTCTGGCATTGGGCGTCAAGGCTTCTCCTTGTTCAAAATTATGATAGGTGTTTACCCCCATGACAACCGTCATTTGGGGATACTTTTTCATAAAATCCCTGATGGCATTTAAACTTCTGCTCCCATCGAATTCACTATCTTCAATATATTTTTCCAAACACGTCTCAGGGAACACCAAGTAATCCGTCAGGCTATCCGATTTACTTTCGGCGAGATTGAGCATATGCTCCAACTGAATACTTTCGGGAATGGTAAACTTCTCGAAGTGAGGCTCGTAGTTTGGCTGGAGAGATACCACATTTACCGGTTCACCTTTTTCTTCATAACTCACATACATGATAAGGGAAACCGCCAACGGCAATACCAATAAAGCACCAATCCCCAGGGCTTGCTTTCTCAATACATTGCCCGTTTCATTATAATGATTAATCAATTTGAACAACAGAATATTCACCAAAAGCACCAGCAAGGTTCCTCCAAATACACCGGTGAATTCATACCACTGTACCCACCAGGGTACCTGGGCAAAACTATTGCCAAAGGCCAGCCATGGCCAGCTGAGGTCCCAATTAAAATGCATGTATTCAAAACATATCCAGTAGACCACCAAAGCTGCATATCCAAACTTGGGAACCGCCCTTTTACTCATGTGGAACAACCAAAAGGCAGTAGCCATCAAAAGCGAATTAACCACATTGGCGAATAACCCCGCCAGTAAGGCAGCATTGCCCACCCACCAGGTCGTAAGAATATTGTAGACCAAAAAAGCATTGAAAGCATATCTGAAAACTTTCCAGCCAGCTCCCTTCACTTTTGAAACAGTCCATTCGTGTTCAATGATCAGCAAAGGCACCAATCCAACAAACATAAAAAGGGGCACAGGTAATAATCCAGGGAAACTTATGGCCAGCAAAGCTCCGGAAAGAGTGGAATAACCGCTGTATTTCCAATTATAGGCATTACCTCGCTTTTCAGTAATAATAGCTCTCAGAAGAACAGCTGATCCCCAGCCTGCCAACAGAAAAAACAAGGGACGGTGACCCCATAATTGCTCGGCTTTAAATAATTGCCACATATCATATCCGACATAAATGGCGACGAGCAACAGTAATACCAAAAGCAGTATTCTTTTCACGATATTTCTTTAGAAGATGTATTTTTAGATATTCTCTAAACTGAAAAAAATCAGCATCTGATGCAAACATCTATTTTTTAACACGAAAGACAAAATAAAGACAGACAGTTTACATAAATTTAAAGATAAAAAAAATGCTTATTTTCGGCCTACTTTTTGATCATAGTACAGAGATATGGAAAAAACACCTTTACTACAAGCAGCTGAAGCATATGTGACGGAACATTTTGAGAAAAACGTTTCCAAGGATTTTGTATTCCACTCCCTTGAACACGTTCAGGATGTGGTAAAGGCCATTGCCGAAATTTCATCAGCTTATGAACTATCCGATAAAAAGGTGGAATTGTTGTATCTCGCAGCCTGGTTTCACGACACCGGATATGACAAAGGATCAGAAGGTCATGAAGAACGTAGCTGTCAGTATGCAGAGGAATTTCTGAAAGAACAAAATGTTCCCCAGGAAGAAATCCAAATGGTATTGGACTGTATCCGGTCCACTCGTATGCCTCAAAGTCCTATGAACCGCATGCAATCCATTCTTTGTGATGCGGACCTGAGTCACCTGGGTAATGCTCTGTACTGGGACAGATGTGGCCGGGTCAGGCAGGAGTTGTTGTTGACCCGTGACAGAATAATGACGGATATTGAATGGGTAGATTTTGAACTCAATTTCATGGTCAATCACCATTATCATACGGGAGAAGGAGAACGGTTGTACGGCGAGCAGAAAAGAAAACACATCCGGCAGCTGGATAAGCAAAAAAGAAGATTACACCCGGAACTGGCTGCCATAATGATCGAGGAGGATAAGATCACCCAACAAAAAAAGAAGAAAAAGAAGCATAAAGTTGTTGCAACAAGCGGCAATATAGAACTGAAACAAATCAGCCTTGGACGAGGAGTAGAAACGATGTTCCGTACCGCATACCGTACTCACGTCAATCTGAGTTCCATTGCAGATAACAAGGCCAACATCATGTTGAGTATTAATGCGATCATCATTTCGATCATTATTTCCAGCCTTGTTCCGCAGTTCGGTGAAAACCCGAGACTTGTCATTCCAACTGTGATCCTATTGATGGTATGTTTATCAGCCCTCACTTTAGCGATCCTGGCTACCAGACCAAAGATCACCAAGGGTAAAGTGACCATGGAAGACATAAAATCCCGGAAAACAAACCTGCTGTTCTTTGGAAATTTTCATGAAATGGAACTGGACGACTTCCATTACGGCATGATGGAAATGATCACAGACTCTGACTTCCTCTACAGCTCCATGACAAGGGATCTTTATTTTCTGGGTATTGTTCTTGCCAAAAAATACCGATTCCTGAGGTTGTGTTATGGCGTGTTCATGTATGGTCTTATTGGGGCGGTTATTATTTTTGCAGCTTCTTTTATGATGAATTAGCGATAACCAGCAGCAAAAAGATAAGAAGCCCTGGCAGAATTGATATCTGCCAGGGCTTCTTGTTTAAAACAAATTCTTCAGAAAAAACTTGAGGTGCCCTGGTATCACATTTTCCCCTCTGGTCAATTTCATATACCGCCCTCAAACTTCCCCACAGCATTGCAAAATTACCCCATGGTACTTAACTATTTCACCCCTTCACACACAACCTGCAACCAAATTACTTAATACTCTTCTGCTCCCCTGCATTCACAAAAACAGTATTACCAGTTCTGTCATAGCCTTCAAAGACTTTAGCTCCATCATGTTTCAACAACTCATCATTAAAACCAATAATGGTCAGATCGGCATCGATGGATTTTTCATTGACGATGGAACGGATCTCTCCAGCCTCCTTTCTGATAATGATTTCCACATTATTCGGAGAAATAGGCAGCTGTCCGGTTTCAATCAGCCCAAATAATCTGTTGCGTTCATCATCTGCGGTTCCTTCCTGGAATACTGCGAATATCTTGATATAGCCTTTCCGCCAGTCGCGGTGGCCGAGGATAATGTAGGCCAGCAGGATCATCAGGGTCGCATTTTTAAAGTCCCGGGAGGTGATCCAAAGGTGGATGCTCTGCTTCAGTCCGAAAGAACGTTCACTACTTCCCAGAATAACCACATCAAAATTGACTGATCTTACCAGCTTGAAATTATCTACAATATCCTTGAGATTCTCCGGGTTATGTTTGGAGTATTCCAGCATCAGGAGATTGTTATCCGTACCTGAAATTCCCGGTAACTGGATGACCTGAGCTATGGCAGAAGTGTAGGATGGACTGATCAACGTATCAATGTAAATATTACTACCGCTGGATTCAGCCATTTGAATCAGCCGTTTTTGTGCTTTATTCGCCTCGGCTTTGGTGGATTTGGACAGGTATCCATCAATCTTATGGATGTAAGTTCCAAAACCGTATTTCTGGGAAAGCCATCTCAAAAAATCAAAGGCGGCAAGTCTGTCAAAGGAATGTTCAGAAATACACACAACAGAAGGCCTCCAACTGGCCGTTTGTTCTTTTTCGGTTTTTTGCAAGAATACCTGAAGCTGACGGCTGATCTGGAAGATCACACCCTGGAAGATCACCGCAAGGTTTTTCTTGTCAGGGTTAAAATAACTGACTCCAAGATAGGTGAGTGTCATAAATAATAATGCCAGAATCGCATAGCCGGCATTCATGAAAAACATGAGTCCAAAACAAGCCACTGCTCCAAACAACGACAACCACCATCTCGACTTAAAGGTAGGCCTGTACGAGGGATCTGCTGCAAAATGCTGGAGGAAGGATATCAAACACAATGACCCATAGGTAACCATAAAGAACATGGATATAATCCCTGCCACGGCATTAAGTCCACCAATCAACACAAACACAAATGCTACGGCAACGGTGATCAAAGTAGCATTAAAAGGATCATCACCTTTTCCTCTTCCACGGGACAACCAGATATTCAATCGATTTGAAGGAATCAGGTGGTCACGAGCAATCGCCTGCAAAGTCCTAGGAGCGACCATGATAGACCCTAATGCTGAAGATATCGTTGCTGCTGCCAATCCCACAGGTATCAGCCACCAACCCTGCCAGGCAATATTGGCCATAACCAGTTGATCGGTATCTGCAAGATCGGTTGGACTGGCACTCACAGCAAGTTTGTAGGTAATGAAAAAATAAATAACCATACCGGAAATGGTACCAGCCAGGGTACCCATGGGTATGGATCGTCCGGGATTTTTCAGGTCACCTGACAATCCAACACCGGCTGTCATGCCCGTAAATGCCGGAAAAATTACCGCAAAGACGAGAAAGAAACTTTGGGGAGTCCCTCCAAGGTCAGCCAAATTACGGAATGGGTCAAAGGTATTATTCATACCGTAATCAGTTTGACCAACGAAAAATGCTACCAGTGCCAGGAATAAAATCGCCACAACAATATAAAGCATTTTCACTCCCAGATCAGCTCCTTTTGTCAACACTATGGCTGTCAAAAGGAACAAGGCAGGAATACTGACCGTTTGTTTTAAGGATAAGAGATATTCAATCGTCGGGTGGAACTCGTAGGTGGCCAGCAGAAAATCAAAAAGGGAGGTAAATGCTTCTGAAAAAGCTATAATATAAAATGCCACACTAATGGCTTGGGAAAAGTACAATGCAATGCCAATAGAGGATCCGATAACCAACCCAAAGGACCTGGAAATTATATAATATTCTCCGCCTCCTTCAACTTTTTGATTGGTGGCAATTTCAGCAATCGCCATAGCCGTAGGTATCGTCACTGCATGACCAATTAATATAATGGCAAGGGTTCCTATAAACCCAACATTACCAACTGCCCAGCCAAAACGCAGGAACATAATTGCCCCCAATATGGTGGAAATAGCCGTAAAGAAAACCGGAGCTGTACCAAATTTCCGTTGCTGGGTCAAAGTTGTACTCATACCTCTAATAATATTTATGCAGGCAATATAAAAAGTATTAAGGACAATGGAGCAGAGAAAAAGAAATATCCATTAACCATTTGGACAAACGATAGCATTTGGCAGACAGGGTTATGGCAGGTATATCTTTAAACAAAAAAACTCCCGAACCATGAGCGGTCCGGGAGTTTTTAAAGAGGAAGGTATGTTCCTCTGTTTGATTCCGTTTATTTACGTCTTCTTCTATCTCCACCATTGCGGCCACCGCCCTTGGACTTATAACCGTTCCCGTTTCGGCCGGAACGGCCGGAAGAACGACCCGATTGACGACCTGAAGACCTGCCACCAGAACGCTTGTTCCCGATGGAGCCTTTTTTAATCAAATAGCTGGATAAATTATCAATTGGCACATCAGCCGGAATGACCAGCTTACCTCCTGAAAGAGACACCAGGTCTCCTTTTATGACCTCATCACTTACATAAAGGTCTTTATTCCAGGTAATGAACGCCAGTTTCATATAAGAACCGATCACCGCCACAAATCCATCCCGCTTGGGTCCTTCAGGCATTGACAGGGCCTTTTCGATCAGTTGTTGAACATTTTGTCCGTAATGACGAAATTTGGCATTTGAATTGGCATAACCGAGGCGGTCAGGTTGTTTCCGCTCATCCTCAGGAGTTGGCTTTTGACCACTTGGAGGGTTCACTTCAATTTCGTATTTGGCTATCCTGAAAAAGTGTTTCCACAATTTTTCCTGATAATCTTCAAGGTTTCTGCTTTGAGGATTCATCTGCATCATCAAACGTGTTATTCTTTCCGCAAACTTCTGCCTTTCCTCCGGATCCTCGATGTCTCTGGCGTGATTGATCAAATTCTGTACGTGCCTTCCGTACTCAGGGATTATGAGGTTTTCTCTATCTGAGTTATACTCCAATTCTATCTCTTTCATTTTAAAAAAATTATCTGATAAAGGTCAGGAAGCGATGTTCCTGATCCTTTGAAAATTAATGAATTATTCTACTGTCACTGATTTCGCCAGATTTCTTGGCTGGTCCACATTACATCCCCTCATAACTGCAATATGATAGGATAGCAACTGCAATGGAATTACCGACAATAAAGGTGTTAAAGGTTCAAGGGTATCAGGAATTTCAATGGTATGATCAGCGATTTTACTGATAGCTTCATCGCCTTCCGTAACGATGGCGACGACATATCCTTTTCTGGCCTTTACTTCCTGAATATTTGTGACAATCTTTTCGTAAGCGCTCTTGTTGGTGGCAATTACGAAAACCGGCATTTGTTCATCGATAAGGGCGATAGGCCCGTGTTTCATTTCTGCTGCCGGATAGCCTTCAGCGTGAATATACGATATTTCTTTCAATTTCAGGGCACCTTCGAGGGCAACAGGGAAATTATATCCTCTACCGAGGTATAATGCATTGTGCCTGTCTTTGATCTCTGAGGCGATATATTGAATATGTGCATCGTTATTTTCCAACACTCTTGAGACTTTTGCAGGAATAGTTTCCAGCTCGGTCAAAAGCTCCTGAAAATAGGCTTCTTCAATGGTATTTCTCTTTTTGGCAATAACCAGGGCCATAAGTGTCAGCAGGGTTACCTGCCCCGTAAAAGCCTTTGTTGACGCCACTCCGATTTCCGGCCCTGCATGGATATAGGACCCTGCATCGGTCAGTCGAGCAATGGAACTACCGACAACATTCACGATCCCAAGAGTGAGTGCTCCCTTTTCCTTTGCGAGTTCGAGCGCTGCTAGTGTATCTGCTGTTTCTCCTGACTGAGAAATGGCTATCACAACATCCCTGTCCGTAAGAATAGGATTACGGTATCTCAATTCAGAGGCGTATTCTACCTCCACCGGCATTCTGGCCAATTCTTCAAACAAGTACTCTCCTATCAGACCTGAATGCCAGGAAGTACCACAGGCAGCGATAATGATCCGTTGTGCATTGGCCAGTCTGTCAATACAATCTTCTATACCTCCAAGTTTGATCAATGCCTCCTCTGCATTTATGCGTCCCCTCATTCCATCAGCAATGGTATTGGGTTGTTCATGAATCTCTTTAAGCATAAAATGATCATACCCCCCCTTTTCGAGGGCTTCGAGTTTCATATCCAGTTCATGAACAAAGGGTGCCTGGATCTCATTACTGAAAATCGTCTTGATTGCCAGTTCTCCGCCCTTGGTTATCACAGCAATTTCTTCATCTCCAAGGTAAATGACCTTGTTGGTGTATTCTACCAGGGGAGTAGCATCCGAGGCTACAAAATAGTCATCATCCTTACCTATTCCAATGACCAACGGACTACTTTTTTTGGCAGCAACCAGTTTATCCGGATCATTTTTATCCATAACCACAATAGCATAGGCTCCAACTACCCGCTGAAGAGCTATTCTTACCGCTTCTTCAAGGCTCAGATTTTCTCTTTTCTGAAACTCCTCGATAAGGTGGATCAAAACCTCGGTATCTGTTTCCGAAACAAACTGATGCCCCTCTTTTTCCAAAGCTGTTTTCAGTGAAG
>QQUB01000462.1 GCA_008501835.1 Bacteroidota bacterium | reverse complement strand
GGTTAGGTAGGTCCAGTAAGATGATTTCAATATCCTTCGTTTTACATTGTTCCAAAATATTGGTCAGGGTATAGATGTAGGTGTACATCCTGCATCCGATGTCTTGCAGGTCGATGAACAAATGATCAATTCCTTCAAGCATCTCATCTGTAGGAATGCGGGTTTCAGAATAGAGGGAATACACCGGAATTTTTAAGTACGGGTGTACCGTATGGTCAGTTTCGACCATGTTGTCCTGGACATCTGTTGCAAAGCCATGTTGAGGCCCAAAGAGTTTGATAAACCTTGATTGAAAAATTTGTTTAAACAATAAGGCTGCATGATTACAATTTGAATCAATAGAAGCGTTATGACATAACAGGCCCACATTACCTGTAAATTCTTTTTGCAGACTTTTATCTTCGATTAAAATATCCAATCCTGTTCTGACCATATCCAATTTTTTTAACAGATTTAAACTTCCGTGAATAATGGAAAATGAGGAAATTCAAGCCTGTAATATGATTGTCTTCAAATTAATTTGCTGGTTGCCTTGATCCTGATGTTTTTAAGATCAATAATCCTAAAAAGGTTATCGCACCATTTACGATCAATATCTCAAATCCGAATTGGTAACCGAACCAGTCTATTGCATTTAAATTCAATAAATAGGAAAGTAATGGTGAGGCCAGGCAGATCCAGGGAACCCATTTGTCTTTAATCGGAATTTTCGTGAATAAGCCAAAGGCGAACAACCCTAATAATGGCCCATAGGTATAGCCTGCCACAGTAAATAAACCAGTGATCACACTTTCATCATTGATGGCTTGAAATAAAAGGATAACTAAAAACAGAAGGACAGAAAACCCGAAATGGACCCACAGTCTTATCTTTTTCTCATTTTTTTTCTCTCCTGGTTTTATGGCTAAAAAATCAACACAGAAGGTGGTGGTCAAAGAGGTCAATGCGGAATCGGCACTGGAGTATGCCGCAGCTGTCAGTCCAAGTAAAAAGAAAATACCGGCTCCGAGGCTGAACTCGTTAAGTGCCAAAGAGGGAAAAAGGTCGTCTGTTCGTTCGGGAGTGACGATCCCGTTTTCAAAGGAAAAAATATAAAGCAAGGCACCCAGGCAAAGGAAAAGCAGGTTGACAAAAACCAGCACTATGCTAAACCAGAACATATTTTTCTGGGCATCTTTCAAACTCCGGCAAGTAAGGTTTTTTTGCATCATGTCCTGGTCGAGTCCTGTCATTACAATGGCCATGAACATACCTGCGAAGAATTGCTTAAAGAAATTGTTTTTGGAACCGTCCCAAAAAAAGATCTGTGAATAATTGCTTTCCTGAACGGTTGTGACCATTTCTCCGAATGATAGATCCAACTGACCTGTTATCAAAACGATACTGATGATAACAGCGGCGAGCATGAAAAACGTTTGCAGAGTATCGGTAAAAACAATGGTTTTGATTCCCCCCTGAAAGGTATATAGCCATATCAGGGCAATAGTGATCATCACGGTTACCCAAAAGGATACTCCCAATGCATTAAATATCGCCAATTGCAAAACTCCTGCTACCAAAAACAACCGAAAGGCTGCCCCGATAATTCTTGATAAAAGGAAATAGAAAGCTCCGGTTTTGTGTGACCAGAACCCAAATCTTTTTTCCAGGTAGGTATAAATGGTAATCAGCTTCAGCCGATAATAAAGCGGCAGCAGGATCGCCCCAACTACAAAATATCCCGGTAAATAGCCCAGCACAAATTGAAAATACGAGAACTGACTGGTGCCCACCTCTCCGGGTAATGAAATAAAAGTCACGCCGGAAAGGGTTGCCCCAATCATTCCAAATGCGACGAGATACCAGGGAGATTGTTTGTTGGCGGTATAAAATGTAGCGGCGTCAGAATTCCTTGTGGTAAGCCGGGCAATGGTCATCAATAAAATGAAATAGCCCGAGATGACGGCAATTATTAGAGTAAGGCTCATGGTGATATATTGAAAGTAGGTGGAATCAAATGAAACCACCTACTTGTTAAGGGGAAACAGTCAGTAATTGTATTTTAAGCTTACGCTCTCAGTACAATTTTGACTCCATTGCGCGTTTATTGGACTATTCTATGGATTATCAGGCGTTTGTGAATTATTATCCCTTTCCGCATTAGGGTAGGGGTAATAATCCTTGTTTCTCTCTGCATCGGGTTCACCTTCACCGGGCCTATCAAATCTACGGGTATCTTCAAGGGAAAGGCCTGTCAGATATAACTCGATTCTACGATTTCTGTAGATTTCTTCCAGGATAGCTTCCTGAGTCATTTCACCTGAATATTCCGGCAAATTAGCTCCCAGGCCAAAGGCATCATCAGCTCCTGTTTTTGTTAAAACAGCATCCAATTCAGTTACAGCCTCCATTAGTTTATTATTTCTCGCCTGTGCTTCTGCTTTGATCAACATGATTTCTCCCGGCAGATAAACAGGTATTTCATTCAGGTTATCTGTCCAGAATCCGATCAGCTGGAAATTACCTGGCTCAGGTTGCTCGGCATAAAAAGGTACACGTTCGTCATCTGCATCCGGTAAAAGGTCATCTGGTAAACCGAAATTCAGATCCCTTGCCTGGGTCACATTTTGTGAACCAAACCAGAATGCCAATGGGTTGGGAACTGCAGCGTCATACTCCCAATTAGAGGTTGCAGACAGATCTACAGCTTCGGCGGAGTTAAGTGCATCCGTATAATTGCCCGCCATCAGGTTAAATCTGGCCAGTAATGCATTTACAGAGTTTGGCAGATCGACAGAACTGAAGATCTTGGATTGAATTTGTGAAGACAATCCACCGTCGATATAACTTTTGGCTGTTTCCAGATCGGAAATCGCATTTTGAAGT
>QQUB01000863.1 GCA_008501835.1 Bacteroidota bacterium | reverse complement strand
AATGAATTCGGCGAGTACGAATTTTGGCCAAATTTTCACTCATATACTAATTATTAAAATTTGATCTCAGAAAAAACGGTACAGGAAATATTTGAGACCGCGAGGGTTGAAGATATTATTCAGGATTATGTAAGCCTGAAGAGGAGGGGAGTCAATCTCATTGGGCTCTGCCCTTTCCATAATGAAAAGACACCTTCTTTTACCGTATCACCTGCCAAAAACATCTATAAATGTTTTGGATGTGGTAAAGGAGGCAATGCAGTACAGTTTTTGATGGAACATGAGCAATTTTCCTATCCGGAAGCCTTGCGGCACCTGGCTGGAAAATACGGAATTGAGATTGAGGAAGATGAGGTATCTCCCGAAGAACGTTTGCGACAACAAAGGGCTGACAGCTTATTCCTGGTCAATGATTTTGCCAAAGATTATTACCAAAAGCAGCTTTTTGAAACGGATATGGGCAAGAGTATCGGGTTGAATTACTTCAAAGAGCGGGGGTTTAGGGAAGAGACCATAAAGAAATTTGGCTTAGGTTATGCACCTGATGGCAGAGATGTTTTTACCCAGACGGCAAAACAAGCGTCCTATGATCCTGAATTACTGAAACAGTTAGGTTTGACTACAGAGTTTGGCCGGGACTTTTTCCGAAACAGGGTGATGTTTACCATTCACAACCTTTCCGGGAAGGTGGTAGCACTTGCCGGAAGGATCATGGCCAAGGATGTCAAGGCTCCTAAATACATCAATTCTCCCGAAACGGAAATCTACCATAAAAGCAAGGTACTTTACGGAGCTTATTTCGCCAAGGGACCAATCCGGAAGGCAGATGAATGTATTTTGGTGGAAGGATATACGGATGTCATCTCCCTGCATCAGGCGGGCATTGAAAATGTTGTTGCCTCTTCCGGGACTTCCCTCACCACGGGACAAATTCATCTGATCAAACGATATACTTCCAATGTAAAAGTCCTTTTTGACGGGGATTCCGCAGGGATAAAAGCTGCCCTGAGGGGCATTGATATGTTACTCGAACAGGACCTGAATGTCAGGGTAGTCATCCTGCCTGAGGGAGAAGATCCTGATTCTTATTTACAAAAAGTTGGAACTACGGCTTTCCAGGAATACATCAATGGTCCTGAAGCTAAAGATTTTATTCTTTTGAAGGCTGACCTGTTGCTGAAAGAAGCAGGAAGCGATCCTATAAAGCGGGCTGGGCTGATCAAGGAAATCGTGAGCAGTATTGCCAGGATTCCGGATCCTTTGAAGCGCTCGCTTTTTGTCAAGGAGTGTTCAAGGTTGTTTGAGGTTGATGAAGACCTGCTCATTAATGAGACCAATAAGGCGGTTGCTTCACAGATGAAGCGTCGCCAGCAGGAAAAAGAAATCGAAAGGAGGCGTCAGCAGCGTATGGCTGACCGCGCCCGCCAGCAGAGCTTTCCGGGAATTGAAAATGATTTCCCTACCCAGGAGCCAGGATATTTTCCTGAAGAGGATCATGGCTTTCCACCAGAGCAATATCCTGAACCTGTTCAGGAGAAAAAGCCCAAACAATCCTCAGCCACAGGTCATGAGTTCCAGGAAAAAGATATTGTTCGGATCCTTATTTCGTCGGGAGGGGAAATTTATGATAAAGAGGAGAATATCACCGTAGCTGCCTATTTGCTGGAAAATATTGAGGATGTGATAGATGATTTCGACAATCAGCTTTATAAAGCTATCGCTCACGAATGTCAGGAGTTACTTGCTCAGGGTAAGGAGATGTCTTCCAAATATTTCCTGAATCATCCGGATCAGAAGATTCAGGTATTGGCTGTAAATTTATTGACTTCTCCTTATGAATTTAGTGAAAACTGGTTTAATAAATGGGAAATTTTCCTCAATCAAAAAGCACCGGATAATAACTTCAAAAAAGACAGTCACAAGGCGCTAATGCATTTCAGGCTCAGAAAGATCACCAGGATCTGTGAAAAGAATATGAAGAAGATCAAGGAACTCAGTGATGCCGGAGACCATGAGGAAGCTGTGAGGTATTTACAGGTTCAGAAAAAACTTACGGACATAAGAAATGATCTGGCGGCCCAATTGGGTGCAGTGATTATCAAGTAGTTGTTTCAGGGGTTTCAATTGGTTTCATTATTCCCTTCCAGTGTAATAGGCGTCAAATTAGGGGAAACACAGGACGTACCTACAGCACTTAAAATATTCTTGCAGGTAGTAATTACCTATATTGGGTCCCGCAGGGACAATAAAGTCTCGTAGAGACCAAATATGGGTAAAATTAGCCTGCTAAAGAGAAAAAAGTGCCGTAGGTACGTCATATGAGGACTTCCCTGCTGGGAGAATGACCAAAAATAAAGGAGTTCCTTTCGGATGTTCTTACTAATTTGACGCCAATCCCCCAGTGCTCACCAGACCTTTGGTGTGGGACAGGCACTGTGCCTTCTCTGCATACTCTGTGGTTTATCTCAACAACAAAATATCCCCCTTTTCAACTCCTGTTAAATTCAGCTTTGGATCCACTCCCGGATAATCATATTCTATCAGGTAGGTATACACACCCACATCTGCTTTTTTACCACTAGCCAGATCACCATCCCAGAAGTTGGAAATGTTCCTGCTGACGAAAATGGTTCCTCCCCAACGATCGAAAACTGTCAATTTAAAATCCTGGATCGGCCCGACCGGAAAAATTTCAAAATGATCATTGATCCCGTCATCATTTGGAGAAAAGGCATTGGGAATATAAAAGTTAACCAGGCTTTTTACGGTTATGCTTTGTGTAAGTGAATCCTGGCACCCATCAATGGATAAAACTTTGAGATCGATATCATAAATTCCAGGCATTTCATATTGGGTTGATGCTGTACCAT
>QQUB01000692.1 GCA_008501835.1 Bacteroidota bacterium | reverse complement strand
TAAAATTCATTGTCCCTGTTATAAAAAATCAAATATGTTCAAGCTCGCCCGGACAATCTGTCCTCAGCGGCCTAGGTAGCGGAATCTTCTCCGCCGTATCTCATCAGGCTTTTCAACCCAAAATATTCTTTCCTTTCAAATATTCAGCTATCTGAATAGCATTCGTTGCAGCTCCTTTGCGAAGATTATCTGCAACTATCCACAAATTCAGTCCGTTTTCAACGGATTCGTCTCTTCTGATTCTGCCGACAAAAACGTCGTCCCTATCCTTTGCGAATAATGGCATCGGGTATTTGTTTTGACTGACATCATCCAAAACCGTCACACCATCCATCTCATTTAAAAGCCGGCGAACATCTTCTACTTTAAACCCTTTTTCAAATTCTACGTTGACGGATTCTGAATGTCCTCCGTCTACAGGCACTCTGACGGCCGTTGCCGTAATGCCCATTTTTTCATCTCCCAGTATCTTGCGTGTTTCATGAACGAGTTTCATCTCTTCTTTAGTGTAATCGTTTTCCAGAAACACATCACAGTGGGGCAGACAGTTTTCAAAAATCGGATAATGGTATGCCATTTCTTCCGAATCAGGCTGTTTGCCTACGGATTCGGTTTTATACTGGTTAACCGCTTTCACCCCAGTACCGGTAAATGACTGATAAGTGGAAATTATCAAACGTTTAATCGTAAAGGGCTCATGTAAAGGCGCTAAAGGTACCACCATTTGAATAGGGGAGCAATTGGGGTTGGCGATTATTTTGTCAGTTGAAGTCAATAGGGAAGCATTGACTTCAGGAACGATTAATCGCTTCTCGGGATCCATTCTCCAGGCAGAAGAATTATCGATTACCGTAATTCCTGCTGCCGCAAATTTGGGCGCCCATTCCAGAGAGGTTCCTCCTCCTGCGGAAAAGATCGCCACGTCAGGCTTTTTATCAATGGCATCCTGCATTCCTACCACGGAATACTCTTTGCCGTTAAATACTACTTTTTTTCCAATCGACCGGGCCGATGCCACGGGAATAAATTCATCAACCGAGAAATTACGCTCTTCCAATACGCGGATCATCACTCCGCCTACAAGACCCGTAACGCCTACTACTGCTACCTTCATGTTTTGGCTATTCAATATTTAAGTGATTCCTCCTATTAATTTATGCGGGAATCAATAATTTTAAAGCCTGCAAATTTATAACAAAAATACGGGCATTGTCACTTTATTGCTACTTTTGACAATCTAAATCTAATTTATTCCAAGAATGAAAGCTTTTTTCTCCTTTTTTCTTGTGTTTTTCACCATTACCCAAGGGTTTTCACAGCTAATTGATGATTTTTCCGATCAAAATTTTGATCAAAACCCTGTCTGGCAAGGTGATACAGACAAGTTTACCGTAAATAATGGAGAATTGCAACTTTTTGACCAGGCACCGGAATCCTCGAACGAAGCTTTTCTTTCTGTCCCAGCCCCTACCTCTATAGATGAAGAAACTACCTGGGAATTCTTTTTCAGAATGGAATTCAACCCCTCAGGTAGTAACCTGACCCGCGTTTATCTGACCGCTTCTTCAGGTGACCTGGCCGGTGATCTTGATGGTTATTACCTTCAAGCAGGAAGCGGTGGAAATGATGATGCTCTTGAACTATACAGACAAGATGGAAGCAGCAGTGAACTGCTGAGTTCCGGAGCACCTGGTGCCGTAAGCATGGACCCTGCTATGGCAAGAATCCGAGTTACAAGATCTGATTCAGGTGAATGGTCCGTTTACGCCGATTACTCCGGCGGGACTGATTTTCAACTGGAAGGCTCCGCTACAGATAACACCTACTCCATAGGCAGTTTTTTTGGTTTTTACTGTAAATACACCAGCACCAGAAACGAAGATTTTTATTTCGATGACGTATTGATCGATCCGCTTTATGAAGACCAGGAACCGCCTGTATTGTTGTCCGCCACAGCCGGTAATGCTACCACGATTACACTCGAATTCAATGAAAATCTCAACCCGGCCTCTGCAGAAAATATCAATAATTATATCATCAATAATGGCATTGGCGTTCCATCATCAGCTACGCTGGATAATCAAAATCCCAACCGGGTAACTTTGGAAACTGCCATTCCTTTTACTAACCTCACCACTTATCAGGTGACTGTTGAGAACATCGAGGATGTGTCCGGGAACACACTTCAAGGTCAATCGGAATCATTCACCTTTTACAACCTACAGGAACCTGTAGTTAACGAGATTTTGATTACGGAGCTTATGGTAGACGATGCCCCTAAACCGTTAGGGTTACCGGAAGCAGAATACGTGGAAATTTTTAATCACTCTGATAAGGTGTTCCAGCTATCAGGGTTAAAGCTGGTCTTCAATGGTTCGCAAAAAGCGCTTCCGGAGCACATGCTTTTACCCGGGCAATATGCTATTATCTGCGATGATGCCTTTTTGAGTGATTTCGAACCTTTTGGCATCACATTGGCGTTAGCATCTTTCCCTCCACTCACCAACGGCAGCGGTCAATTGCAAATCCTGGACCAAAATGACATGACCATTTTTGAAGTCAATTATTCAGACACCTGGTATGACGATGCTGAGAAGGGTGATGGAGGATGGTCGCTGGAAATGATCGACCTGGATAATGTTTACGACTGTGGAGGCAACTGGCGGGCATCTGATCATCCAGACGGCGGTACTCCGGGTAGTGAAAATTCCGTCTTCGGCCAGCCTTTGGAAACGGAAGGGCCTGTACTGAGATCAGCTTATCCGGAAAGCGGATTTGAAGTATTGGTAACTTTTAATAAAGCCGTTGATGCCTCAACAATTACATCGGAATCTTTCATCTTTTCTGAAGGGATTTCAGTCTTTAGCGCAACAG
>QQUB01000785.1 GCA_008501835.1 Bacteroidota bacterium | reverse complement strand
TATGTGGTTCGAATTTTTAACACATAGGCACATAGCTCACAGTAGTTTTTCTTTATGCCCTATATGACTATGTGGTTCGAATTTTTAACACATAGGCACATAGCTCACAGTAGTTTTTCTTTATGCTCTATGTGGCTATGTGGTTCGAATTTTTAACACATAGGCACATAGCTCACAGTAGTTTTTCTTTATGCTCTATGTGGCTATGTGGTTTATTTCCTAGTCAACGAACGGAAAATATCCTCAACACTCATGTCCTCTTTATGCATTTCCAATAGGATATTTTTTTCCTTTACTGCAAAGTCAAAAACATCAGACCGATGGTCTGCGTCCAGCTCTGTAGTCAGTTTCCAACGGTTACTTCCATCCTCCTGGACCTTTTTGACACCTTTAATGGACTTCAGTTTTTGCTTGGTAGTTGGTTCGGCGAATTCGACAGTTATTACTGTCTCACCCTTAATGCGGCTTTGCAGTTCATCAATTGTATCGTTCGCCACCAATTTTCCGTTGTTAATGATCAAAACGCGGTCACACAAGGCTTGGACCTCTTGCATGATATGAGTAGAAAAAATGACGGTTTTATCCTCTCCTGTTTTTTTGATGAGGCCGCGGATCTCTGCCAACTGATTGGGGTCAAGTCCGGTGGTTGGCTCATCGAGGATCAATACTTGCGGATCATGGATCATGGCCTGTGCCAGACCTACTCTTTGCCGGTACCCCTTGGAAAGGGCGCCGATCATTTTCTTTTGTTCCTTTTCCAGTCCAGTCAATTCGATCATTTCATCCACCCGTTGTTTAACATTGCCAATCTTATGCAAGCGAGCGATGAATTTCAGGTATTCCTTCACATACATATCCTTATACAATGGATTATGTTCAGGGAGATACCCTATGCTCTTCCGGGCATCCATTTCTTCTTCCTGAACGTCAAATCCACAAACTGTAGCTTTTCCATTTGATGGAGGAATGAAGCTTGTAAGGATTTTCATCGTGGTGGTCTTACCGGCACCATTAGGTCCGAGAAAACCGAGAATTTCCCCTTTCTTCGCCTCGAAGGAAATATTATCAATGGCTCTCTGTTCACCATATATTTTTGTAAGTCCTTGGACCGAAACTGACATAGTCTATTTTTAGTAAATTCAGGGCAAAGTTAACCCAAAGCATCTTATTTTTCGCAAAATGCCCACCGGAAGCATTTCCGGCGGGCATTTTATACGTGATTGAAATTTTTGTTATATAAGCCCTTTGGCTACATCCAGGGCTGCGTTATAGTCCGGTTCCGTAGTTCCTTCCGCAACGTATTCCACGTGCTGAATTACACCTGCTTTATCAACCACAACGATTCCACGCGCGAGTAATCCAATGGCATCCATATAAAAACCATAATTCTCAACAAATCCAAGATTGCGGTAATCAGAAAGTGTTTCTACCCGGTCTATTCCCTCAGCAACGCAAAAACGCTTTTGGGCAAAAGGCAGGTCCTTGGATAACCCAACGATAACTATATCTTCGCTCAGGTCAGAAGCAAGTTTGTTAAAGGTGCGGTTTTGGGTTGCACAAACGCCCGTATCCAATGAAGGGAAGATAGACAGAACAACCACCTTTCCTGCATAATCAGACAAACTCACTTTATTGAGTGCAGCTCCAAAAGCAGAAAAATCAGGTGCTTTCTGACCTACCTCTACAGAATTACCATACAAGGGCATTGGGTTACCTTTCCAGGTGATATTTACATTATTTTTTTCCATTTTTTATTGATATTAATTTTGAGTTAGACATTCAAAAATCAGACGATGAAGGTAAAAATAAATCACCGAACAAAGGAACAATACTAATGGTTTTTAATGCTAATATTAGTAAATTTCTATCTTTATAGCAGCGAAGCTTTTTGATGCATCGTTTACTAAAAGGTTAATAATCTTTACCTTATACATTTCCAAACGGTTAACCGCCCCTTTGACCATTTCAATAGAGTCACACATTATCATTTTAGTTTTATCAACCTTAGGTGGGGCAAACTCGTTGTATTCCTGTGTTCACTCAAGAAATTTCACTTTAAAACACCCGTCATGAAAAAAAGATCAATTATTGCGGCGCTCTTACTAACCTTTTTATTTAATGTGTCTCAGGCTCAGGTATTCGGGATTGCAGGTATTGCCGGTGTCAATCTTTGCCAGATCAATGGAGACAACCAGCGGGGCTTTAAAAAGGTAGGTGCAACTGCCGGAGTAAGAAGCATAATCAACCTGGAAGAAAGATGGCAGTTAAATGCCGAGATTCTTTATAGCCAAAGAGGAGCCTCCCCTTCCGATGCCAGGAACATTACCATCAACCTGAACTATGTAGAAACACCCATATATCTTTCCTTCCTCATTTCCGATTATGAAGCAACTGGAATTTTCAGAGCATATGCCGGAGCATCTTTTGGCAGGCTTGTTTCTTATGAAACCAAAGAAATATACAGGACTTCCAATACCATTGATGGAACAGAGATCCTTTCCCTGCAGGAATCTGCTACCTATTTCAACAAAAACGATGTAGGCATTTTTGCAGGCATACAATTATTACCGCTGGATGATCATATAGGTATTGATCTGAGACAGACTTTTTCAGCCAATTTATTATTTAATCCTACCGAAGTTGGCAGACCTATTCACAATGAGGCTCTTAGGTCCTATTTTTTCAGTATCCGGTTCTTCTATGAAATAAATGGAATTGGGGATAAAAAGAAAAAACGCAGGCGTCGCAGGTAGTAGTTCAAAAAAAAAGTCGTGCGCCGAAGCACACGACAACAAATTTGGACTAGTATGAAAAACTCTTATATCTTATCGGAAGTTGGCAATACAACCAATTCAACTGCCATTCACCCTAACTCCT
>QQUB01000304.1 GCA_008501835.1 Bacteroidota bacterium | reverse complement strand
ACCGCTCCTGCTCCATCTCCGAATATCACGCAGGTGGTTCGATCAGTGTAATCAATGATAGAAGACATTTTGTCAGCACCGATGATGATCACCTTTTTATACCTTTCGGCGGAAATGAAACTTGCTCCTGTTTCAAGAGCAAATAAAAAACCTGAACAGGCAGCACTCAAATCAAAAGTGAATGCATTATTCATACCCAGTTTGTGAGCAATAATATTGGCTGTATCCGGAAAGATCATATCCGGAGTTACTGTAGCGCAAATGACGAGGTCAATTTCTTCCGGGGAGGTGTTGGTTTTCTCCAAAAGCCCTTTAGCGGCCTCAATACCCATCACCGATACACCCTTACCTTCTCCCTTGAGGATTCTTCTCTCTTTAATCCCTGTGCGAGTGGTGATCCACTCGTCACTTGTTTCAACCATAGTTTCAAGTTCTTGGTTCGTCAACACGTAATCTGGAACGTAACCATGAACTCCTGTAATAGCTGCTCGGATCATTGTCAATGGTTTATCTTATAAAATCGCGCGCAAGGTATGAAAAAACTTTCTTGAATCATTAAAATTCGTATTTGTCTTGGAGATTTTGAAAATTATCTTTACAGTTTTATATCTTTTCGTAGCTTTGTACGATTTTTTGAGGGCGGCTTATTAATAAAGATGGATTTACGATCTCAGATAGACATTGAACGACTTCCTCAGCATATTGCCATAATTATGGATGGAAATGGCCGATGGGCCAAGGAACATAATATGCCAAGGGTGTTTGGACACAAAAATGGTGTTAAAGCAGTTCGGGAAGCCACCGAGGCTGCTGCTGAGATCGGCATCAAGTATCTTACCCTTTATGCTTTTTCCACTGAAAACTGGAAACGGCCAAAATATGAGGTGGGGGCACTGATGAAATTATTGGTAGACACTCTGGATAATGAGGTTAAAACGCTCAATAAAAACAATATAAGGTTGCAGGCCATCGGGGATCTGGAAAGATTGCCCGGCAGAACCTTAAAAGCCCTTAAAGAAGGGATTGAATCCACTAAGAATAATGACAGGATGACACTTGTTCTTGCATTGAATTACAGTGCAAAATGGGAGATTGTTGAGGCCACAAGAAAAATCGCCCAAAAAGTGAAATCAGGATCCATGAATCCGGAGGATATTGATCAACATATATTTTCCAAATCGTTGAGCACAAGTGGTATTCCTGATCCGGAATTACTCATTCGAACCAGTGGAGAAAACAGACTCAGTAACTTTTTACTTTGGCAAATGGCTTATGCCGAATTGTGTTTTATGTCCGTTTACTGGCCCGATTTTGATAAAAATAAGCTTTTCGAAGCCATTTTAGATTATCAAAGCCGGGAACGTCGTTTTGGTAAAACCAGCGAACAGTTGAAGTCATAGAGTTAGTTGACAGTCAGAAGTGCCTGTTGGCAATCGGGGCGAGAGAGAAGAGTTTGGGTGTGAACGGTTCTATGTTGAAAATCGTTAGTCTATACCAAGCTTTTTCGATCCCTGGCTTCCGCGAAAAACGGATACTTATTTTAACAGATACAACCTAAACAAGATATTAAGCCTCTTTTTGGTGAATAAAACTTATACACTGGTTTCTGATTCCCTTGGGAGATGAAGAACATTTGTTTAAAAGATCAGAGAAATTTATGAGAAGAGTATTTTTGGCGCTCCTTTTTGTCGCTTCTTTCGCAGGGCTTTTTGCCCAGACAACTGAGGACCTGCCGGTATATGAATATGGTACCCCAGGGGAGTTTGAAATTGGAGGGATCAAAGTAACAGGAGCGGAATACAGTGATGACAATGCTATCATCGGTGTTTCAGGATTAAAAGTCGGAGACAAGATCCGTGTGCCAGGCCCAGATATTCCACAGGCGATAAAAAAATTATGGAGGTTGCGTCTTTTTACAGATGTGCAACTCCTCAAGGAAAAAACCATCGGTGATGTAATCTTCCTGGAAATTATCGTTCAGGAACGCCCTCGTTTGTCCAAGCATTCCTTCAAAGGGGCTAAAAAATCTAAACATGATGACCTGAATGAGGAAGTCAATAAATTTATCCTCAAAGGTGGAATCGTTACCGAAAATGTCAAAGCTAATGCAGCTGAGGCCATTGAAAAATATTATATCGATAAAGGATATCTCGACGTAGATGTCACCGTAGATGAATTTCCCGATACCGCAAGGATTAATGCAGTTGGGCTGATCTTCAATGTAGACAGAGGAGAGAGAGTGAAAATTGCAGATATTTTATTCGAGGGAAATGAAAACCTGTCTGACCGCAAGGTGCGTAAGCAAATGGAAAACACCAAACGCAAAAAGCGCATCTTTGCCTCTTCAAAATTTATCAAGCAGGATTACCAGGCTGATAAGAAGGCCATCGTTGCATATTACAACACTATAGGGTATCGGGATGCAAGGATTTTGGGAGATACCATGTGGCGGAATGAGAAAGGGCAGGTCATTCTTCAAATTGATCTGGAAGAAGGAAATCAATACCACTTCCGTAACATAGCGTGGAAAGGAAACTCCATTCATGAAGATGAAAGACTGGAACAAATTCTCGGGATTAATTCCGGAGATATCTATAACCAGGAATTGCTCAACACCCGTTTGAGCTTTAGTCAGGACGGTCGTGATGTGAGCACCCTGTATATGGACGACGGTTATTTGTTCTTCCAGGTGGATCCTGTTGAGGTAGCCATTGAAGGTGATTCCATCGATCTTGAAATTCGGATTTATGAGGGACCTCAGGCAACCATTGATAAGGTTGTTATTGCAGGAAATGACAGAACTCACGAACACGTAATTCGTCGGGAACTGAGAACCCTGCCAGGACAGAAGTTCAGTAGATCAGATATCATCCGTTCACAGCG
>QQUB01000497.1 GCA_008501835.1 Bacteroidota bacterium | reverse complement strand
GAATCAGGTCACCGAATTGGGGATTGTTAGTGTAATATCCGGAGTGTTGGTATGGGTGTTTTCGTTCATTCAAAAGAGTGTCCGTGTATCTGCCATTGCCCAGCGCTTCCAGACCAAAATATTTGTAGCCGTTGTCGTAAAGATCTTGCAATAACGACCGGGTAAAAATTCTGTGAAGAGAACTATGGTGAGCTTCATTTATTATGACTACCTGCCTTGACTTGGCTTCTTCAAGGATATATTCTTTAGCATTTACCTGCGTATATAGGTTGTTAATGGAGTCCTTTTCCGCAGGGCTGAATTCGCGTATGGCACCACCTGAACCTTTGACCCAATGGAGCAATGCGTTTTTATAATCTCCCTTTATGGCATAATCTGTAGCAGATATCTGATATTTCCAGAGTACGGTATCCATTTGAACCTGCTGCTCAATTTCGGCATTAAATTTATAGGGGTTTTCAAAAGTGAAGGTTTCAAATTGCATGGGCTCAGGTTGACAGGCCTGAAGCAGAATGATGGTCAGGAAAAGGATAAAAAAGATTCTGAAATGCATAATGGAAATACGTAGTTGTTTCAGGAGCTAAAAATAGAACTTTTGTTCATTATCTTTTGGATGATTAGGTTTTTGAATTTTATGGTGTACGTCATATGGAGTTATGCTGAAAAAATCACTCTAAATTCAAATCCACTTGTTCTTCCTCAATCTCATGTATGCCATAAACTTCGCTGGCTGTGTAGAGGATCAATTCAGCCAGCTCTTCTCTTTCGTGTTCGGAATCAACATTGTGAATGAGGAAGAAGTTGCCATCCTTTGTGTCAGGTGGTTGCCAGGTTAATTCAATTAAACGATTGATTTGATCTTCAGATAGCAGGGAGTCTTCATACAGGTAATAATTTCCAACAGCTTCCGCATAAACTTGATAGGCTCCTTTTTCAGTAGCCATTTGTATATAATAATCCCTTCCCAGAGGCAGGATAGCAAAATTACTTTTTCCTCCATAATACAAGAGGTTTTCAATTACTGCAATGACGAGTTCTTTTGTGGCAGGCAAAAATGGAGTATTCATGTTGTTTTCTTTTGGTTTATTCAAGGATAGAAAAATCAAATATATGTATCCACTAATCTCTACCAAAATTCTTTTTTGGTCTACCAGGAACAATTTGCTTTACCCATAAAAAAAGCCACAAACGCATAAATTCTAAGCATTTGTGGCTTTTAATATGTTTGTTTAAAGCTAATTACATCAATATTCCATTCTTCGATTTTATTGGTGCCGGTAATTCTGTTTCTCCCAGCATCTCCCGCAGATCGATCTCTATCACTCTGCATAGGGACAACATCGGAATATCATTGGCCATACCCTGGAAGGGGTTTTCAGAGTAATCACCTATCACTTCCATCATTACATAAACCCATCCGATGAGGGCAGTTACTGGAATCGATACCCAGAATCCCCAATCGCCTACTTCCATCAGGGCAGGAATCATACTGAAGGGAAGCAGGAACACAAAAATCCCGACAAAGATCCGACTCATATTGGCATACTGTCTTGGCAGTGGGAATTTTTTGATCCTTTCACATTTTCCCTGGTGTTCATAAAAATGATAGAGGTTAGTAGTCATTTCCATATGCCGGAAATCATCGATAAGCCCTCTGGCTTTGAGGTCGGTGAGTTCCCTCGATTGTTCGTTAATGATCTGAGTGGCAGTATTGGCATGATTGATCAGTCTGTCGAGTTCCTTTTTCGGAAGGTAGTGCTTGAGTTCTGTTTGGGTTACTTCGTCTGCGATTAATCCTACTCCAAAATTCTGTTGATAATACCGTGCTGCCCTGGCCATCATTCTTCCCTGGCTGATATGCTCCCATTCAGTAGGAATTAACAGCTGACTTCTCAAGGCATAGAGCCAGGCGATATGCCGGTAAATTAACCGTTCTTTGATAGTATGCAACTCTTTGTCAGAGGCCGGTGAGTGAGCAAATTGATTGGTAATAAAACCATCCACGTACATACCCCAGGCACGGCTGCTGTTGACAATAGCGCCCCAGATCTTTCGAGCCTCCCACATTCGGTCATATGCCTGGTTGTTTTTAAAACCAACATAAAACGCTACTGCAGTACCAATTACCGATATGGGCAACCAGGGAATGGTGATAGTCAGTATGTTATAATGATATAAAAATGCAAAAGCGGCAGACCCGACCAGGAGCCATACCACATGATGTCCGGATATTCTAAAAAACCGAACAAGACTAATACTTTTGGTTACCATCATAGGCAGTCAATTTTAGGAGTCAACTTTCCCGGAACCGAAATGATTAAAAGGTCGGGGATTCGTTGTTGAGTCATGGTTATAATTTGTGATACTTGAAAAACGCATCAAGGGACAGATTGTTCTGCTTCACATAGAAAAGGGATGAACTCGCTTTTTTGTAAAGATTAAAATACAAAATGCAAAATAAAGAATGACAGATGTAAAAGCTATTATAAAATCAAACCTATAAGGTAAGAAGTCTAAACCATTACATGATGCTTTTTATCCTTTAAAAAAGGAAGAAAAACCTCGGTGGTCTGGCAATGGTCATCGCCACACAAAGTCTCCTTTTTCCACAGACCAGTCATTCCCAAAAAATCCACTGCACTTAATTCCCGACAATCCTTCACGCATCATTCCATCATCAAAGATCATCACATCCGGGAACCTTGTACCGTTGACCAGGTAGTCGTTGGCATATGCAGCTTTCATGCCCTTGACACCAGTAGCTGTGATCACTCCGACGCTGGCAAAATCACTATCCTGACGAGGGTAAGTGAAGTAGCTGCCCCACTGATCTCCATCAAGTAATTTGCCGTTGATATTGATCTGGTTGTTGGATACCTGAATAGGACATGTTTCCAAAAGCAAATTCCAGGCTCCATTGTTTTGTTTGTTGCCATAAAGGATAATATTCCTGTCAGGGTAATCTTTTGGATCAAAAGCCGTGTCGGGAATCAACTCAATGTTGCCATTGGCACGATACCAAAATTTTTCTGCATCAAACTTTGCCCGGTTGTAATACCATTCATTTTCATCTTTGGAACCCTGGGTGGCGTAAACAAACACAACATTGTGACGAAATGCATCTTTAAAACCTCCATTTCTATGAGGTCCTTTTTCTTTTTTGGAAGGTTTAGTAATCGATTTCCAATCAGCCCCTTCTTTTTTCAGATACATAATTGTTTCTCCCGTTGGCATGAACATTTTCTGATCATCGATGAACAGTACATCTGTTTCAGGTTTCATCTTTTGAAGATCAATGACCAGGGTTTGAGCATTTTTTGATGCAATGTTAATGGCTTCTTCCGTTCTTTTGAAATTAAAACTGCTTATTGCAAAAGGAACTTCCTGCTGCAGAATATCAATGAAATGAGAGCCGGAAGACACTCCCGGAGAACCAGTATAGAATTCGATCTTTTTAATCTCGTCGGTGGCTTTAATGCTCCTGGCTTTGAAGAAGTCGAAAATCGGAGGCCAGTCAACACTATGGTCACCATACCAATGTGTTCCTTCCGGGTATTCATAATAGGTAAAATCATTATGATATTTTCCAAGGATCTCCCGCATTTCACGGGCGATGAAAGTTGGAACCACGTTGTCAATTTCTCCGTGTAATACGAAGATGCCGTAGTGCAGATAATTCCGTTTGAGTTTAAGCGTTCGGCTCGGATTCCCTGCTCTTCGAATGATGGAATCCATCATCAAGGTGTTTTCATTTTCAAATGTTTTGGGTTTGGTTCTCTCCATAAATTCAGTTTTGGTCATTCCGAAGTGGGCAAAATCTGATTCAGGTCTGTCCTTCATTCTTTTTACAAAACTATCCCGATATCCCAGCAGGTCAGGGTATCCGGCGCAAGGTGCAATGGCAGCAAACCGGTCAGGGTAGGTCGCCCCCAGGTACCAGGTACCGTGGCCACCCATGGAGTGACCGGTAAGGTAGGTGTGTTGTGGATCAGTTGCCAACAGTTTTTCTGAATGGTCCAGTACTTCCAGGGCATCGAGTCTGCCCCAGTCCTCCCAGGCAAAACCAAACGGTCGGCGATTGGTGGGAGCTACCAAATGACCCCAGTCTTTCTGTTTATATGCGTTGGCTTGATTGACCGCCTCAACCGATGCACCATGAACGGAAAGGAAAAGTGCGGGTTTATCAAGGTCAGGATTTGATGAAGGAGCAATGCTGTAATATTGGACACTGCCATCAATGTCGCTGATAAATGTTTGTTTGTGGTGTTTGTGGAAGGACTTTGCATAAAGTTGAATGGTATCCGATGCCAGAACCTTTCCTTTTTGATCCTTTAATTGGAGAACAGCGTCAACAGGAGCATCGTGAGATAAGTTTTCCGGATTTGGAATTAAGAAGGGCATTTTGCGAATGTTCAATGCAGAAATGGCGGGAATTTCTGTGGTTTCTTTTTGATTTCCAATTTGACAGGAAATGCTTCCACCTGTAAATGTTTTTTGGGTTAGGTTCATAACCCTGACAGCTCCCCAAAGTGGGGCATTTTTCTCGACCAGAAGATCCGGCAAAGTCATGTCACGAAGGGTGAACTGAACTGGAGAACTGGCCGAAAGCAGCCTTGCTCTCATTCTGGGAAATCGCCCGCCAGTGAGCAGGAACTTGTTTTTACCCTTTTTCAGCCGGACCGGAATGAGTTGCCAGCCATAATCATAATGATCACCTTCATGCGGCATGCCATTGATGAGACACATGGTATGACCGGAGGCTTCGAATAAAACGGTCTGGGCTTTTGGCGAATCGTATTCGAGATAGAGGTATCCTGCACGTAGGCCTGGGTCATTGAAGTCATTCTTTTCCCCGACGGATATTTTTTCCCATGTGAATGTTTCTCCGTCAAGCAATACTTGCTCTCCGGGGATGAAATCCAATTCATCAATCACTAACATCATAGCCACGAGAGGATCGTGTGGAACGGTTTCTGAACTGAAACCAAATCGCGGAATTTTCAGGATCAGCCCGTTTTTAAACAAATGCATCACTGAACCTTCATTGATGGCCTCAATTTTTTCTTTGCCGAAGTATTCAACGATGTTGCCTTGCTTTTGGGCGTGAGAGAAAAGTGTTGTGAAAAGCAGGCAGAATGAAATAAATACTTTAGATAGAGATAGAGCTTGATTCATTTTTATTTTTTTTCTGTGTGTTGTAAGTGAAAGTCATTCGTATTTAGAACATTCGTAAATAAGGTGATTCTTAATTTCTCCAGGAGAAACTATAACGGAATTCAAGTTGTTGTCTGGAAAACCTGCAATGTAAATTTTCTGGTCTGATAATTCATCTTGCCAATCAATAAATTCGTAAATATTCATTTTTTTGGTGCCATAACCAGGCCACAGTTCCTTTACCATAAAATTTGCAAAATCTGATTCTGGCCACACTGGGATACATATCTCATTTTTATCTCCAATAGTAACATAGGAACCAACATGATCCGCAATGAGGTAAATGGATTCAAAATCAGCCGTTTTTCTAATTAAGTAGCCATATCTTTCTTTTGAATCTAGATTAAATATGTTTTTGAGTTTTTGTTGATTCATTGATTAGTGACTTTCATTTTGATTCGGAAAAGGAGTTCTTGTTTCTTCAGTATATTTCATTTGCCCACATTTTGCACTTAATACTTTTATACTTTCTCCAGATTCAGTAATAAATTCCAAAAACAAGTTTTCATAATTTTTCCACTTGCCACCAATTGGAGTTTCCCTACAAGTTTTTACCAGACTAAAGACATAATTTCCCTGTTGACAGATCATGCCGCCCGGTTTAGTTGAAATTTCGAAAGCCAAAATCCGTTCTTTCTCATTTTTTGCTAATTTATTATATGTTTCATTGTCGTATTCAGAGATTTTTTTGATTTCATTATAAGCATCCATTGCTTCCTGGAAACTCTTATATTCTAAAGCAAAAAGGAGGAAATGTTCATAATTGTTAGGTTCAACTCTGTTAGGATATCTTTTGTCAGAGTAGGCCATAATGTTTTGAAGGCCGGTTTGTTCAAATATCTTTAAATGTCGAATATTTTGCTGGAGCAAATTTCCGAAATTGTGTACTCTTAAGTTGTCTTGTAAAACATGTTTTAGGAAAGGTTCAATTGTTTCACTTAATTGTATATTCCGGGTATTTCCCACAAACCCCACCTGCGTCCATTCAAAATCAATAGCATCATTTTCCTGCGAAACTCCGGGAGTACTTCTCCCTTCGAGAATATATTTCGAAAGCAGCGCCTTCATGGTTTCCACCTTTTTAGGGTAATCTGCGTGCAAGTTTTTTGATTCGGAAGGGTCCTGGCTTAAATTGTACAACTGAATGGGCGGAAGAGTATCGATCACCTCCTTATTACCTGGCCGTGGGAAACTCCATCCGCCGGAACCGGGGCACATGATCAGTTTCCAATCGCCTTGCCTGATGGCAAAACTGCCGTTGATGGAATGATGAACTGTGGCCTCTCTCAAAGGAACCTCAGGGTTAGGCTCTTCAAAGAGGGAGAGCATGTTATAACTATCTTCCCCTTCGTTTGCTGCCAATTCATAACCTGTGATGCCGGCACAGGTGGCCATGAAGTCGGTTGTACAGACTATTTCCTTAGAAACGGTTCCGGCTTTAATCTTTTCCGGCCATTTGGTAATGAATGGCACTCGGTGGCCTCCTTCAAAAATGTCAGCCTTATGGCCACGGTAAATTCCACTGGAATAATGGCCTCCTTCGACCAGTTCGTTAAGTTTGGAGGCAGGGGAAACGCCATTGTCACTTGTGAAAATAACCAAGGTGTTTTCTTCAATGCCTGCATTTTTAATGGTTGCGGCCAGTTGGCCCATGTAGTCGTCGATCATCATGACAAAATCGGCATACGGGTTCAATTCGCTTTTGCCCTGCCATTCTTCTAAAGGCAGGATCGGTGTGTGTGGTGATGGTAGCGCGAGATAGAGAAAGAAAGGTTGTTCTTTTGTGGCTCTTTCTTCAATATAGTCCTGGCTTTTTTTGAAAAAATGGGGCGTCACTTGTTCGTGTACAAAATCGGCCCCTGTAGGACCCTCTCTCCACCAGGAGTATTTTCCGGTATTCACGGTGGAAGAATCCGGTACGGAAGTGATTTCCCCGTTTTCAACATATACATAAGGAGCCATATCCAAAGAGCCGCTATGACCGTAGGCATAATCAAACCCAAGATCATTTGGAGTATGGGTAATGGATTTGGTAAAATCGATGTTGTCAAAATCAGCTGCATCCCAGCCCTCGCCGCCGAAATTTTCCGGATCATGCAGGGACCAGTTCCAGCCGAGGTGCCATTTACCAATGAATGCCGTATGGTATCCCTGTTGTTGCAGCATTGAGGCGACGGTGGTGCGATCCATTGGGATCATGGCTTTGGATTTACCGGTGAGTACTCCGCTTTTGAGCTGACTTCTCCAGTTGTATCGACCGGTCAGGATACCGTAGCGGGTGGGAGTACAGACTGAAGAAGAAGTATGGGCGTCCGTGAACTTCATGCCTTCATCCGCAAGTTTGTCAATATTGGGTGTTGGGATTTTACTTTTGGAGTTGAAGGTAGAGATGTCTCCATAGCCGAGGTCATCGGCGAGGATGAAGATGATGTTAGGAGATGCAGGGGTGGTGGAAGTTCGTTGACATCCCAGGTTGATCAACATCAAAATCATCAACCCGGAAAAGAGGATCTGATAATTATTTTTCTTTAAGAAATTCATGAAAGATATTTTTTTCACTCAATGTTGTCAAATATCTGAAAAATCATGCTTTTTTTTCTTGAATTTACCGGAAAGCAAACGAATAATCCCTCAATGATTACGCTTAATAATTTCTTTACACATTCGTTACATTCAAACCCAGCTTTTCTTCACAAGGATTATATCTTTGCCTCGAAATAATTCCACTTCATCACTCATCCAAAAAACATACTATGCTGTCAGATGCATTTGAAGTTTACGGCGGAAATACCCTATCGGGAACGATTACTCCGCAAGGCGCAAAAAATGAAGCTTTACAGATCATTTGTGCTGTATTGTTAACTTCAGAAAAAGTAACCATATCCAACATCCCGCAGATTCTCGATGTGAAATTACTGATCGAGTTGCTTGAGGGGCTCGGAGTCAAGGTTGAAAAGAAAAGTAAACATTCAGCCGTCTTCCAGGCGGATGACATTGATCTCAATTATTGTTATTCCGAAGAGTTCAGGAAAAAGGCTGCGAGAATCCGTGGGTCCGTAATGTTGATCGGTCCCTTACTTGCGAGGTTCGGGAAAGCTACCCTGCCAAAACCAGGAGGCGATAAGATCGGCCGCCGGAGCCTGGATACCCACTTTCACAGTTTTATTAAATTAGGTGGAGCATTCACTTTTGACAAAAAGGAGAACATCTATTATGTGGAAACCGAAAAACTGAAGGGTTGCTACATGCTGATGGATGAAATCTCCGTGACCGGTACGGCTAATACTGTCATGGCAGCTGTCATGGCGGAAGGAACAACCCAAATTTACAATGCGGCCTGTGAACCTTATTTGCAGCAGCTGTGTAAAATGCTTAATGCCATGGGAGCAAAGATCTCAGGCATCGGTTCCAACCTGCTGACCATTGAAGGTGTATCCGAATTAAAAGGGACCTCTCACCGGATGTTGCCAGATATGATCGAAGTTGGAAGTTTTATCGGATTAGCTGCAATGACGGGATCTGAACTGACCATTGATGGCATCGACAGAAAGGCTTTGGGAATTATTCCCCGGACTTTTGAAAGACTGGGGATCGAACTGCATTTCAACAATGGCAGTATGACCATTCCGAAGCAGGATAAATACAAAATTCAAAAGAATATTGATGGAGGCATCCCTGTGATTTACGATGCTCCATGGCCTGGATTCACTCCTGACCTTCTGAGCATCATTCTGGTAGTGGCTATTCAGGCAAAGGGTAGTTTGCTGGTGCATCAGAAAATGTTTGAAAGCCGTCTGTTTTTCGTTGATAAACTCATTGATATGGGAGCGCAAATAATCCTTTGCGATCCGCACAGGGCCACAGTGATCGGCCTGGGAAGAGATCAGCGATTAAGAGGGATTGAAATGGCTTCACCTGATATCAGAGCCGGAGTGGCGTTGCTCATTGCAGCTTTATCTGCCGAGGGGAAAAGCATTATCCATAACATCCACCAGATCGATCGAGGTTACGAGCGAATTGATGAACGATTAAGAGCCCTCGGAGCAGAAATTGTCCGACATTAATCACCAGTCATTGGTCATTAAAAAATGTTGATCAGAAAATTAATGCCCAATACTATTTAGCTTTCAGGTTCATTTGAATATCCTTATTGCTCAGGACAAGTTTGTCCCGACTCAATTCTATTATTTTGTATGGAGGTAGACTCGCATGCATATTACTACTAATGAGGTCCTCATTTTCATCAAACTTTAATAATGGGAATGTAGCTGTAGGAGAGAAAGTTATTGATCCATTCTGAATGGTAATTTAAAAAGAAAAAATACTGATTTTCCTTTTTCTAATCAGAATCTTGGAAAATATTTGGCCCTGAGCGTAAAAAAGAATTACTAATTTCAACTAAGCTGGACTTAAGCCATTTTTATTTAAGCTTTTGCTAAGTCTTTCATTTGATTTGGGTTCAAGAAGATTACACAAATTGGAATTATTAGATTTATTTTAGGCTATTTGAATCTATTTGATCTTCCTTCTGGCTGCGCCTAATGTCGGCGGGACATTTACTTTTTTCATTGCCAAAAAAGTAAACAAAAAGTCTAGAAAATACAAGGCGACAAGACTTTGCTTAGCTTTTGAGATAGGAATAATGAGTTTTTACTAAATTATTTTCGTTTGATAAAAACCTACTTCCCCGATTAACGACACTTTTTCGGGGTTCTTAAGTTTTTCGGGCTGATAAATCTTTTTCAGGCCCAAAACATCTGTGCTTTAAGTCGTTCCTCGAAGCCGTTGACGCCTTTTATCTTCTGGGGTCGCTGTGCATTTTCAATAAAATCAAAAATTCCCATAAAAGGATACACTCACCGACGGGGCACAGTGGCTCACCCCACCAAAATTGTGTCGCGGCTAATAGGGTTACCAAAAGTAAAAAGCAAATCTAAAATTCCAGCACAAATTTTTCTATAACATAATGCCAACTCAGCCATTCCAACACTATAAAGAAGCAGCAATTTTGGTTCGATACATATCCGCTAACCGAAACTTTAGCCTTATCAAGTCCTATCCAAAAAGGCAAAAGCCACATTGGTCCGTCTAGCGTTTTTGCTTCCTTTTTTGGCAATGCAAAAAGGAAGAGCCCAGCTGGCTTGAGGCGATGTTAAAAGCAATTTTCAAATGTCTATGTTTTTTCTCGACATGCAAAATTTAATTCCTATTTCAACACATCCTTGACTATCAATAAACTATAAACCTAGAATGTGCCTCATTAATGGCTAAAGTCGAGCTAAGAGCATGTTTAAATTTTTTATTATTGAAAATCAACCTCTTATCTCAAGCAGTATTGCAGTCGATAGCGGAAAATAGGATAGTTGGATAAATGAAATCAGTAATCCATTCTTCCATTTTATCCCCCGACACTTTGTGTACGGGATCGTGAACATTCGTCCTCTCGAAATGGAATAATATTTTATCGGGTACAAAAAATTCGAATAAAATTTTTAAACATACACTAAATGGCAATGCTCGCATTCTCTTTACATTGCATGAGGTATCAACCCTTACATGTCTCTGTTTTTTGTTGAATAAATACTATTTTTCCAAAAAATAGTATTTATAGAAAAAAGATAAATTATGATCATTTACAATGTTACGGTCAAGGTAAGTCCGGAAATAAATGATGACTGGAAAGCCTGGATGGAGGGCATTCATATACCTGAAGTTATGGCTACCGGATTATTTACCGAAAAAAAGTTTTGCAGGCTGTTATTACAGGACGAAACAGACGGAATTACGTACACAATTCAGTACTTTTGCAGAAGTTTAGGAGACCTCCAGAGATACCAGGGATCACATGCTCCTGATCTCAAAATGAAGCACCTGGACAGGTACGGTGATAAGGCGCTGGCGTTCCGCACGGTTATGGAGGTTATTGATTAAAAAAAACGGTTGACGGCTGACGATTTACGGTAAACGGAGTGATCATTGAAAAGGTGAACCCAAAAGCTTTCACAACCAGAAACCAGAAACCAGAAACTTGTAACCAGTAACTAAAATAAAACCATACAATAATGAATTTTGAATTTACGGAAGAACAACTAGCGGTGAGAGAAGCTGCCAGGGAGTTTGCACAGAAAGAACTTAAACCGGGAGTTATAGAAAGAGATTCCAAAATGGAATTTGCGACAGAACAGGTCAAAATGATGGCTGAGATCGGATTTTTAGGCATGATGGTAGATCCCCAATACG
>QQUB01000732.1 GCA_008501835.1 Bacteroidota bacterium | reverse complement strand
GCTCATAGCTGGGAACCAGGTTCAAAATGTTATTATTACAGTACCAACGACCGTAAAAATTTCCCGGAACAAAAGTGGTTCCTGATGAGGAATGTCTTGAAACAAGGGGTATTGAAATATGGAGACAAGGTTTACATCCAGTCCGGAGCTCCAAAATATATAAAAAACCGACTCATGAAAAGCGGAAATTATCTTGGGATTGAGGAGGGTTCAAAAGAATACTGGACCATTGAACCGGCACCCGGGCCATAAAATCAAACAAATAATCTGTATTTAGAAATAAATTGTTAATCAGGTCAGGTTTACTGTTTAGAAAAACAGACAGTTGGAAAGCTGTCTTATAATCAAATTATGCATCACAAGAAATGAAAAAGCTTTTCCTTGACGATATCAGAACTATTGAAATGGTTTATGACAAATCACTGGAATCCGAATTTGATATAGTTCGAACATATGAGCAATTTGTCGATTATATCACCAAAAATGGCTTGCCCGAATTCATAAGCTTTGATAATGATTTGGGATTGAACGAACACGGTGAAATTGCATTGGATGGTTATGCCGCGGCAAAATGGCTGGTGTATGAATCAGGACTTAATCTGAAAAATTTAGCATTTAAAGTCCATTCAGCTAACCCAGTAGCAGCGGAACAAATTAAGGGGCTACTTAACAACTACATTAAATTCCTTAATCAACCAGAGATACACATATTTGGAAATGAGTTTAAATCCATCTGCAGAACAATATTAAATGAAGGCCGATCTATAGAGGAATGGAAATCAATTGAAAGTGATGACCAATTTCAAACAGAACATTACTGTGGTGGGTTTGATGGGACTGAAGACGAATTTACTTTCAGTTATTATGGTAATAAAGGTGAAGAATACTGGTTTCAGCTATCACTTTCAGATATCGCCGAAATCATGAATGGAAAACTAACAGAAATCGAACTGACAAAACCATAATATACAACCCGTACCCACCGAATTTATTCGGTGCGACGAGCCGAATAAATTCGGCGAGTACGAAACAAACAAATTGCTTTTGAAAGAAAGTGATAAATGTCCAGCTAAATATTCCTAAGCAATAATGAAATTAAAAACACCCAAAAAAATAATGATCATCGGTTGCTGTGGGGCCGGCAAATCCACCCTGGCAAAAAAAGTCCATGAAAGGACAGACCTTCCGATTGTGCACCTGGATCAGTTATTCTGGCGCCCAAACTGGACAGAGCCTTCTACCGAAGAGTGGGAAGATATTGTGAAAAAAGCCTCTGATGAATCATCCTGGATAATGGATGGTAACTATGGCGGCACGATGGACATTCGGCTCAATAAAGCTGACACGGTGGTTTTCCTGAACCGCCCTACCTGGTTATGTTTATTTCGGGTAATAAAAAGGGTGGCCCTGAATTATGGCCAAACCCGATTTGATATGGCCAATGGCTGCCGGGAACGTTTCGATTTCGATTTTCTTAAGTATGTTTACAATTTCAATAAAACCCGTAAAGACAAGATCCTGAACAAACTTGAAGCTATCAAACAGGAAAAGCAAGTTTTTATACTGAACAGTGAAAAGCAGGTCAGGAGTTTTTTGACACAAATTGATCAACATGAAAAACATCTTTAATTTTTTTCTTCTATTGATGGTTCTGGCTGGTTGCCAGCAGAATAATATTCAGGAACAATTGGCTGCATGCCAACAGGAACTTTCTGAGAAAACCGAGGCATTGGAGGCCGCTCTCAATTCCTCTGAATCGGAGAATCTATCTTTGGTTCACACCGTTTATTTAAATGTAAAAGATGACATTTCCGAAGCGGACCGGTCAAGATTGATTGAAGGCATCAAAACATTGGCTTCCATCCCCGGAGTTTATAATCTCAAAACAGGATCCTTCAAGGATCTTGGAGACAAAAGGGCTCTTTCGGAATATGAAGTTGTTTTGCAAATGGAGTTTCTTGACGAAGAAGCCTATCGCCACTATCAGCAGGATTCAGTACACATCGGCTTCAAAAAAAGTGTTGCTGACCTCCTTGCAGGGCCTCCTGCCACACATGATTTTATATTACAGTAACCACTTTTATCCGAAAATCAACAGACAAAAATTACTTTCGTCAAAACTTAAATGAACCTGACCGGGGCATTTGCTGTTTCTGTTAATGTGACGTTAAAAAGGGTTTTGAAAAAAACGCGATGCTTGACTTGAAAGTTATTATTGCGTATTTTGATAGTTAATCTGTTTTTTTCACCCGACTCCAGACATGAGAATGGCTTTTTGTACACGCCCCAGGTCTGGTCCAATACTAAAACAAAAACGTATGAAACAGTTCCTTTCTTTTCTATTAGCCGCTGTTTTCGGAGGCCTGATTGCCCTTGGCGGTGTTTCATTGTTTGAAAAAGATTCCGAAATTGCGAATGCCGCTACTGAACTCACGGCACAGCAGGTCAATTACGTAAATAAACGGCCTGTACCAACATCAAATGTCTTTGACTTTACCAAAGCAGCCCAGATGGCACAACCCGTGGTAGTGCATATTTCGGCCAAAGCCGGAAAGGTCAATGCCAATAACAATAATTACTCTGACGATCCCTTCCGTTTTTTCTTTGGAGATGACAAGCCTATGAGTGGTACCGGTTCCGGAGTAATTTATACTTCCGACGGATATATCGTTACCAATAATCATGTTGTGGAATTTGCGGATGAATTGGAAGTAACCTTATTTGACAACCGGAAATTCAATGCAAAGGTCATTGGTACCAATAAAAAAACCGATCTGGCTATTATTAAAATTGAAGCCAATAACCTGCCAACCCTGGAGCTTGCTGATTCTGACAAGGCCCTGGTTGGAGAATGGACACTCGCTGTCGGCAATCCATTCGATCTGACGTCCACGGTAACAGCAGGAATTATCAGTGCCAAAGGCCGTAGCCTGCGGTTATTGAAAGATCGTGATGCTATCGAATCCTTTATTCAGACGGATGCCGCAGTAAACCCGGGCAACAGTGGTGGTGCCCTTATCGATGCTAATGGAAGGTTATTGGGTATCAATACGGCTATTGCTTCTCAGACAGGAGTTTTCCAGGGATATTCCTTTGCTATCCCTATCAACCTCGTAAAACGTATCGCCGATGATATTATCCAATATGGAAGTTATCGTCGTGCCTTTCTGGGAGTTAATATTTACCCGCTGGACAGTGAAACGGCTCAACAACTTGGTGTTAATATCAGCCAGGGAGTTGTAATTGACAGACTTGAAGATAAAGGATCTGCCCAATACGCTGGTTTGTATCCAAAAGATGTGATCGTAAAAGTAGATGATAAAGCAATCAGGGATGTTCCCGACCTTGCTGAAGTGATCGGATTATCAAAAGTTGGTGACGTGCTGGATGTCACTGTAAACCGTAAAGGGAAAACCCTTACCATACCAGTAAAAATGCGCCCAGAACCGGATAATTAAATTGAAAAAATTCCCGTTGAAATGAATTTTTAAGAAGGTTTTAAGAAATCATTAACAATCGGGAAGCAACAATTTAGGGGTTTGTGTGGTTTTACATGTAAATCGATTATAAGCCTATAAGGCTCGAAGATATATAAGAACTTGTTTAAAGTTGGTTTTTCGTTTTGTTTTGATGCGTCTGTCTTGCTGTTGCGAGGCAGACGTTTTTCTTTGCACGAATTGCAGAGCATAACCCTCTTGCTTGCACAGGTTAAAAAAAAACCTTACCTTTGCGGCATCAAATTGGAAATCTTAAAAAAGAGGGAACACTTTTTGTTCCCTCTTTTTAATTATACAAACTGTGATAGAGCAAAAGTTAAACGAGTTACTTGATCAAAAATTTGCCGAAGAAGCTTTTTCCTCCTGCTTCCTTATTGAATTAAAATCACTTCCGACCAACAGAATTGAAGTATTTATTGATAGTGATGAAGGAGTGAGTTTCCAAACCTGTCAAAAGATCAGCAGATATCTGGAACATCATATTGAAGAAAACGGATGGTTGGGAGAAAAATATGTTCTTGAAGTATCCTCTCCGGGAGTTGGTCGTCCGCTCAAATTGAAAAGACAGTACCCAAAGCATATTGGCAGAAAACTGGAAGTAAAGCAACACGAAGGGGATACCATTACCGGTACACTCACTGAAGTTTCAGACGAAAGCATTTTATTGGAAGAAAAGACCCGGGTCAAAGAAGGCAAAAAGAAAAAGACCGTGGTTTTACAACATGACATCGCCTTCGACAATATTAAAAAAGCAATAGTTAAGATATCATTTTCAAAATAAGTTACTATGAATCTCGTAGAAACATTTTCTGAGTTTAAATCAGGAAAAAATATAGACCGTCCTACCATGGTTCGTGTTTTGGAGGACGTTTTCAGAACGCTAATCCGTAAAAAATACGGTTCTGATGAGAACTTTGATGTAATTGTAAATACCACTAATGGTGACCTTGAATTGTGGCGTGTGCGTGAAATTGTACCCGACGGAGAGGTAACAGATGACAATGCTCAAATCTCCATTTCCGAAGCGTTGTCCATTGATGAGGATTATGAAATCGGGGAAGAATGTTATGAGCAATTATTCCTGGAGAATTTTGGTCGCCGTGCGATTATGGCTGCTCGTCAGACCCTTATTTCCAGAATCATGGAATTGGAGAAAGACGAGATCTATAAGCAATATACCGAAAGAGTTGGTGAAATTGTGAGTTGTGAAGTACACCAGATTCTTAAAAGAGAGATTCTCATTCTTGATGATGCCACAGATACGGAACTGATTCTTCCTCGTAATGAAATGATCAAAGGAGACTATTTCCGCAAGGGGGACATGGTACGCGGTATCATTAAAGAAGTGGAGATGCGGAACAATAATCCGGTAGTTATTGTTTCAAGGACAGATACCACCTTCCTTGAGAAACTACTTGAACAGGAAGTTCCTGAGATCGAAGATGGTTTGATCACCGTTAAAAAGATCGTTCGTATCCCTGGTGAACGTGCAAAAATTGCTGTAGAATCTTATGATGACAGGATTGATCCGGTTGGAGCTTGTGTTGGTATGAAAGGATCCAGAATCCATGGAATCGTGCGCGAATTGAACAATGAAAACATCGATATTGTAAACTTCACCAATAACACGAACCTGTTCATCCAACGTGCATTGACCCCGGCAAAAATATCCAATATCGTCCTTGATCTGGATGAAATGAGAGCTTCCGTATACCTTGAGCCTGATCAGATTTCACTGGCGATTGGTAAAGGTGGTTCAAACATTAAATTAGCCAGTCAGCTGACTGCTTTTGAAATAGACGTATTCCGTAATACACAGGAAGAAATTGAAATCGATGATGTCGATCTGGACGAATTCAGCGATGAGATCGATGACTGGGTAATCGATGCGTTGAAGGCTATCGGATGCGATACAGCCAGAAGTGTCTTACAGTTAAGTAAGGACGAATTGCTGCGCCGTACTGACCTCGAAGAGGAAACAATTGATGATGTAACGGGCATTTTGGCAGCAGAATTTGAGGAATAAATCATTAAATAGGCTATAAATAGCTGTATTTTCTGCACAAATAGCGGGTATTCCGTTTATATTTGCAGAAAATTAAAAGCTACGGATCGGAAATATCTCCTTTCCGTAGCTTCGTTTGATAAGTAAAAGCATATTCGAGATGTACAATGGTATTATTAACTAAAAAATAAACACATGTAAGTACTTCTTTATAATGGATTCGCTTTTGCTTATTAATAAACGAATTGCATTTTTGAAAAACTTTTGAATGAAGCGTTTAATTAAGGTAGCAAAAGAACTCAATGTAGGTATTCATACAATCGTTGAACACCTCAATGGTGCGGGCTTTGAGATCGACGAAAAGCCGACAGCCAAGGTGACCGATGAGATGTACACCGAATTGCTGAATAAATTTCAGAAATCCATTGCTATCAAGGAGAAAGCTGACAAACTCATCATCGGTACCCGTCCTGGTTCCAAAGATGCTCCTTCTGAATCTCCTGCTCCTGCTACCGAACCTGAAAAAGAAACTCCCGCTCCAATTTTCAAAAAAGATGTTCCGGAACCTCCTGTTGAGGAAGTTGCCCCTGAACCTGAGAAAGTAGAGGAACCAAAGGTTGAAGAGGAGCCTAAAGAGGAAGTGATCAAGGCAGAATTACCTAAACCAAAGGTATTGGGTAAAATTGATCTTGACAAACCTAAAACTACCAAAAAAACCTCTCCTCCAAAAGCAAAAAAAGAAGAAGAAAAGCCTGTCGAAGAAAAAGCTCCTGCAGCTCCGGTAGAAGAGCCTGCTGAAGCACCGAAAGCTTCTAAAGAAGAGAAGGAACCAGCACCTGAAAAGGAAAAAACTCCGGAAAAAGAACCTGTAGCAGCTGAAAAGGCCACGGATGATGATTCTAAACAAGAGGAAAAGGAAGTAGAAGTTAAAAAGAAGGATGAACTCATGAAGGCCAATGCTCCTGAACTCAGAGGCTTGAAAATTCAGGGGAAAATCGATATCGACAAATTCAAGAAGCCTAAGAAAAAGAAAAAAGAAGCGGACGCAGGAAAACAAGCGGAAGGCGCCAAAAACAAAGGAGGTGCTCCTAAGAAAGAAGGAGGTGATGATGGAGAAAAGAAACGCCGTCGTAGAAGGAAGAAGGTAGTAACCTCCGGAGATAACCGTGGAGGAAACAGAGGAGGCCGCAGAGACAACAGAGGAGGTGGCAGACAAGGTGGTAAAGGTCGCCGTGAGGAAGTAAAAGAGATCTCCAAAAAAGAGATTGAAGAAAAACTGAAAGCAACCCTGGCCAGAATCCAGGGAGGTTCCAAAAAAACAAGACAAAAACTTCGTAGAGATCACAGGGAAAAACACCGTGAACGTGAAGAATTGAAAGAACTCGAAGGCGTTGATGAAAAACTGCAGCTCACGGAGTTTATCTCCGTTTCTGAGCTCGCCAGCCTGCTCGATGTGGAAGTTTCAGAAGTGATCATGTCCTGTATGAATCTCGGAGTGATGGTTTCCATCAACCAGCGACTCGATGCAGAGATCATCGAATTGGTGGCTGGAGAATTTGATCGTGAAGTTGAATTCATAAGTGTTGAGGAACAAGCGGATGACGAACTCGAGATAGAAGATGATCCGGAAGATCTCACACCAAGAGCGCCGATCGTAACCGTCATGGGTCACGTTGACCACGGTAAAACATCTTTGCTTGACTACATCAGGGAAACCAAAGTCGCCGAAGGTGAGGCAGGGGGTATCACCCAGCACATCGGAGCTTACGAAGTGAAGGTCAATGAACAGAAGATCACTTTCCTCGATACACCGGGTCACGAAGCCTTTACAGCGATGCGTGCCCGTGGTGCCAAAGTAACCGATATCGCGATCATCATCATCGCAGCGGATGACAACATCATGCCTCAGACGAAAGAGGCGATCAGTCACGCACAGGCTGCCGGTGTTCCGATGATCTTTGCCATTAACAAGATCGACAAACCTGGGGCTCAGCCTGAAAGGATCAAACAAGAGCTGGCCAATATGAACCTCCTCATCGAAGAATGGGGTGGAGAATACCAGTCTCAGGATATTTCGGCCAAGACCGGGGAAAATATTGATGAACTGCTTGAAAAAGTATTGCTCGAAGCAGAAGTTCAGGAATTGAAAGCCAATCCGGACAGAGAAGCTCTTGGAGCGATCCTGGAGGCATCTCTGGACAAAGGAAAAGGATATGTAGCCAAAATTTTGGTCCAGAACGGTACACTCGGAATCGGTGATGCTGTGGTAGCAGGTGAACATTCCGGTAAGATCAAAGCCATGTACAATGAGTTCGGTAAACGGATAAAAACGGCAGGACCTTCCAGCCCCGTTATGGTGCTTGGTCTGAGTGGTGCTCCACAAGCCGGTGAAAGATTCAAAGTGATGGAGAGCGAAACTGAAGCTCGTCAGATTGCCAACAAACGGGCTCAGATCCTACGAGAGCAAACTAATAGAGCTACCAAGCGTATCAGTCTTGATGAAATCGGTCGCCGTCTGGCTTTGGGTAACTTTAAGGAACTCAACCTCATCGTTAAAGGTGATGTGGATGGATCTATCGAGGCCCTTTCCGATTCCTTGATCAAACTCTCGGTTGAAACGGTACAGGTTAATGTAATCCACAAGGCCGTTGGTCAGGTAATCGAATCCGACGTAATGCTGGCTTCTGCTTCTGATGCCATCATCATTGCCTTCCAGGTACGTCCGTCGATCAATGCCCGTCAACTGGCGGAGAAAGAGGGAGTACAGATCAAACCTTACTCCATTATTTACGAAGCCATTGAGGAGATCAAACTGGCGATTGAAGGATTACTCGAACCTACCAAGGAAGAGAAAATCACTGCTCAGGTTGAGGTTAGAGAAACCTTTAAGATCAGTAAAGTGGGAACCATTGCCGGTTGCTTCGTAAGAGAAGGGGCTATTACCAGAAATTCACATCTCCGTCTTATCCGCGAGGGTATCGTGATCTATCCGACGAAAGAAGGTGTGGTCGGAGAGCTTTCGTCCCTGAAGCGATTTAAAGATGACGTCAAAGAGGTGAAATCCGGTATGGAGTGTGGTGTCAGTATCAAAAACTACAACGACATCAAGGTTGGCGATGTGATCGAAGCATATGAAATTGTAGAGATTAAGCAGCGACTGTAATGGACGCTGGTTATTGATAAATTATAAAAGCCCGCAGCGAAATTCGTTGCGGGCTTTTTTGTTTTGTCCTGCAGACAACACCCTAATTGGAAGTGTTCTTATAGCCAACCTCTAGACTATCTGAATCAATTCCTATATTTTGAATCTCCTCAATTTCTTCCGGAGTTAGATACTCACTCGCCTGAATCTCCCTCAATTCATCAGCTTTAGCATCTTTTTGGACTTCAAAACTTGCCCCACTTTTATAGCTAATGCTATTTACCATTTTCAGAAAAATGAATGCCAACAAGATTAAAACTATCGAAATCAGGAGGGATTTCTTTGTCATTTTTTAGATTTATTTTTTCAAGCTGTTTCATTTCAGTTACAACAAATGGTTGACTACGAAGAAAAGGCCTGAAAGCTTATGATGCAGGGTTATTCTTATTCGCCGGTTTACAAGCCGGCGGAATTGAGTTTTTAATTGCCCGATCACTCTTGCTGGAGTATCAATTGGAGTAATTGCACTTCCTTTGCTCCGTCCTTTAGGGCGGAGACAAAATCAAATATCAAGGTCCCAGGCCTTCAGGCCTTTTTTTTATCAAGGATTACTCGCCTTCCCACCGGGCACGATCAGCGCAGGAATTCCTTTCTCCCGGTACATCTCATTGAATTCCACGATATCCACCTCTAAAATGGATTCCAGCACCTCTTCATATTGGCGCCATTCTTCCATCAGATCTTCAAGTCTTTGCTTAATACCTAATGAAATCCGGGGATCATGACTTTCAGCACGTGTCCTCAGGTTGATCAATTCAGCATTGAGGCTGTTCTCAAAATTGATGACATCCTGGTGAGTCTTTTGCTTTGGTTGAACCAGGTTGTTAACCAAATTATCAATTTTCAGAGAAACACCTTTTCCGATCTTCACGAGGGATTCTGCTCCTTCCACATTTTGGAGATAATTGATCAGATTATCCAACTGGCCATCAATAGCAAGTAAAGAATTCGCAGAAGCATGGATCTTGTTGACCGTTTCATCAACAGACCTCAACACCTCCTGCTGCTCGATGTAATCTTCTGTACTCACTTCCAGATTTGGATCAGCTAATACATTGATGACAACCTCCTGCTTTTCCTTTCCTTTGGTCAATCGAACCAGATATTTTCCGGGAGATACGAGGCTTCCCCGATAGTCTCCCATCATAAATACGTCTTTGACACCAGAAAGAGTCTCCCGCCTGAAATCCCAGTAAAACCGGTTGATGCCTTTTTTAGCAGATAAAACCTGCAAAGGAGGAGGCCCACCTTCATATTCTTTGTAATCGGTATCCTTTTTATTCGTATAGGTTCTCAATAAATACCCGTTCATATCCAGGATCTCAAGACTCACCTCTGTAGTAGAATCAATATGATCGGGTAAATAATAATCGATAACCATACCGTTAGCAGCATACTTTTTGACAGATTGTCCCTTTTTTAATGCTGGCAACTTTTGCAGATATACCGGAGCAGTTTCGAATAGCAGCATCTTCTTACTCAACAACCTATTCCTGCTTTGCTGGATCACACTCAGGTCATCCAACACCCAAAACCCTCTTCCGGAAGTAGCAGCAATCAGATCATTGTCTCTTATGAACAGATCATTGACAGGACACACTGGTAAATTGAGCTGGAATCTATGCCATTTGCTCCCAAAGTCTGTAGAGATATATAAACCTGCTTCCGTACCAGCATACAAAATACCCGGTTGTTCCTTATCCTCTCTTACCACTCTGACAAAATGTTCGGGATCAATACCATTGGTTAGTTTCACCCAGTTTTCACCAAAATCATCTGTGTAATAGATCATGGGAGCCAGGTTATTGAACTTGTATTTGGTGGCCACAACGTAAGCGGCTCCCTTCCTGTGGGGAGAAACTTCAATGCTGTTGATAAGCGCCTCTCCAACATCAGGAGGAGTAATTTCCTGCCAGGATCTACCATCATCTTTGGACAAATGCACCAAACCATCATCTGTTCCAACCCATAGTTCTCCATAACTATGGGGAGAAGCGACCATATAACTTATGGTATTGTAATTTTCGCCTCCTGCTCCTTCATTGGTGAAAGGGCCTCCGCCACGCTCCTGTTTTCTCGGTTCGTCACGGGTTAGATCCGGACTAATGACTTCCCAGCTCTGCCCTTCATTAATAGTTTTCATCACTACGTTGGCCGCGTGATAAATAACTTCAGGTTCCTGTGCAGAAGCTACGATTGGAGCATTCCAGTTGAATCGGTATTTCATTTTACGTGGCAAGGATGCTAAACCTATCTGTGGGTAGGCCATAATATCCTTGGTTGTTTTGGTCTTGTGGTCGTAAACAGAAATATTACCCTGATAACTTCCTCCGTAGATCAATTGAGGATCTTCCGGATCAAATGCGAGAAAGGCACTTTCTCCTCCGGCTACCCTGTAATACTGGATGGGGGAGTTGTCGGCACCAGGCCGACTTCCAATGGCAATAGCTGAATTATCCTGCTGTCCTCCGTAAATATAATACGGAACACGGTTGTCAGCAATTACCCTGTAAAACTGGCCGGTGGGTTGATTGGATTGCGATGACCAGCTTTCTCCCCCATTAAATGTTATACAGGCACCTCCGTCATTACCCAGGATTCTATTACCTGGATTGTCAGGGTTAATCCAGAGGTCATGTTGGTCGCCATGCGGATTTTTTATACGCTCAAATGTTTGTCCGCCATCAATTGATTTCAACATCGCTGCATTGAGCACATATACGGTTTATTTTTCTTTAGGATCTGCAAAGATCTCCCTGTAA
>QQUB01000134.1 GCA_008501835.1 Bacteroidota bacterium | reverse complement strand
TAGTGTTTCTTTTTGTGTTAAATTTTGAGGTATTTAAAAAGTTAAAATTGTCCTTTGCGGCTAAGTCAAAATAAGATACATTTGTGAATGATATCAGGGGATATATGCTCCTGAAATCAATTTGAGAGGCTATCAAAAAAGAAAGTTGTTTTATTTCATGGGGATTAAGTTTTGGCGAGTGGAAACCTGTTGTTGAAACGAGTTTGAATTAAAAGAAATCTGGAATTTTTTCAATTCACTCCGTCCTTTTATCTTCAAAATTTATTTGTTTATCCCCTATTTTTTAATAGTTTATAAAAAAGTTAAAAATTAAATATGTTAAATGTTGTTTAGTAATCTCAGGGTGACTAAATTTGCTACCAAAGAGTATTGAGGCCAAGAAAAATTCACCTTATATTTTCATTCCACACCAAACCCACATTGACAGGCCTTAATTTAAGAATTAAATTGAGTTGTGAACAAATTTACAAGCACTTCCAATTTTAGTATTTTATTCCAGAAGATTATTTCAGTTGTTCCCTTTATCTCTTTGTGTTAATCCATATGCCTTAAATGGTTTTTGGTGACGATTTGTACAGAGAAATAAAAATTCCTAGCTCCCCCTCAGGGAAATTTAAAGGGTTATTATTCCCCCCCTCCTAATTCCTTAAATAGATCAACCCGTAATATGAATTTATTCATGTTTCGAAAAGTGACCTATTTAGTACAGTACAAAATGCATAAGCTTTGGATAATCCAGGGGTGTGCATGATTTCCTTACTACACCCAAAGGGAAAATAGAATCCCTCCCTAAACTCAAACTGACCATCAATTGGTAATATGAATTGTAACATGTTACCCCTAAAGAGTTGTGCTGTAAAGCAAAAATGAAATGCCCTGGATATTTTTCTGGGGTGATGGCAATTTCCTTACTACACCCTAAGGAAAGAAAGAATCCCTCCTAAACTCAAATTAACCATCAATTGGTAATGTGAATTGTATCATGTTACCCCTGAAGATTTATGCTGTAAAGCAAAAAAGCAATGCCCCTGGATATTTTTCTGGGGTGATTGTAATTTCCTTACTACACCCTAAGGAAAGAAAGAATCCCTCCTAAACTCAAATTAACCATCAATGGGTAATGTGAATTGTAACATGTTACCCCTGGAGGGCTATGCTATTAAGTGAAAATGGAAAATACACCTAAGGCGTAAATTTTAAAAAGGAAAGACTTATAGAAAGATTGATCATTTATGAAGGATATACAATTCAGGCCGGGTGCGTCCCTTATGGTAAATCGGACGAGTGACAATTTCCCTGTTTTAAACGGGGTACGAACGGAAGTGAAATTTGGAATGGTGAGCAGAAATTGTTCGGGATTTGGTATCTGCACCGTAGAAGTTGAAGCAACCAGCCAGCCACTTTCATTGACAACCTCTTGTCACTCTGCTGTTGCCTATCTGACGTATGAATCATTCGGACAGCTCTGCTTTTATTTTTTAAAAGGAACGGTTTGTCCGAAAGCAGAGAGAAAATTTTTCAGGCGCGGACTTTTTGTTGTCAACGAAACATTTGTAGTACCTGGAGCTATAGCACGAAGGTTTGATATGAATAATCAGTTCGTCCGAAGGGGAAAATATCCCATTGTCGAAACTGAGAAGTTCTGGCGTGTCAGTTTTAACCAGTATTAAGCAGTTCCGAAAGCGGTAACTGACGAAAATAATTCAAATATAAAATCTCACAAATCGGAGCGTAACAGCGCCTATGATACGGTAGAGAGAAAATTGCTCCAATTTGTGTTGGTCCTTGAATTTCAGGGAGTTGAATAGTTGGATAAATGTTGTTTTATGAAATATGATCGCAAGTGGGACACCTGAAAAAGGTGTTCCGCTTAGTTTATCCGATTGAAGCGACTTTTGAATTAGTCCTAATAATGGAAATTATTCCAAATTTTGGAAAATGCATATACATGTTTTTTGTGTAATCAACTGATTTTCAGCTGTTTGCAATTGTAATTTTTATTGGTATACGAATTGATTTTAATAGATGAGTTGAAAAAACTATGAGAGCAAAAGGCTACCTGTAATAGTATGCAGGTCCATCAACTTTCAGGGGTAAAGACAACCTGGAATTGAAGAAAAAGCCAAAACATATGGACCCATTTCAAAGTGACAAAGTGTCGTTTTGGATTGGGCTTTACACGTTTCAAGTGTTGCCTGAGAGCAGCCGTTTTACGACCTGAATTTTAAAACAAATTTACATTATGAAACCAAAATTTTTTAACTGGTTCGAGAGCAGCGGGTAATCCCGGACCATAGCTTTTGGAGAAAAGTCTCCGAAAAGCATTTGACCCAAACTACTTAAATAAGCAAGTAGATAATTTCAAAGCCTGGATAAAGACAAAAAAATGAAAGATCCCTCCGAAATGGAACAGCAGGATAAATTCTTTCAAGACGATCATTTTTCAGGTTAAAACAACAAATCATTACAAATTTCATTCTCATGAAAAAAGCTACTACTTTTTTTATCGCTGGCGCAGCTTTACTGGTCTCTGTGTTTGCTCTTGCATTTACAGGTGCTGTAAATCTTTCGTTTTCCGATTCGGAATCGTCAGCAACTCAGGAAGGAACCATTCAGGAAGATGTAAATAGCTCTTCCATGGCAGACCTTCTGCTTGATGTAGGCCTTTCTGTTTCTTCTCCAAATGCTACGGCAGGAGTAAGTTTCGTATACACGATTGGTTATAGTACCATCAGTTTGACAGACGAAGCGGACCAGGCAGTGATCAATCTGCCTTTGCCACAAGGTATGGGCTTCCTTGGATTTTCCGGAACCACCGATGTGGACCACACGGAAGTCAACAATATTATGGGCGTACCTACACTCCAGATCTTTATGGTAGATCCCCTGGAAGCAGGTGCTGCAGGGATTATGAGCGTAGAGGTCGTCATTCCGGCCGGAGCTCTTTGCGATGGTACTGTAATTTCCAATACAGTGACTTTTGAGTCGCCCAACGCATTAAATACAGCATCTGCATCCGTTGATGTAACTCTGGAAGCACCTAATCCAGAATGGCAGGTAGAGGTAAGTGCAACGGTCATTGGTGTTCCCGGTGGACCTTCTGTGTTTGATGTTTCCATCAGTCCAACAACACCAGTTGGTTACGTGGGACTTGGATCAGGTACCATAAAACTAGATATTCCTGCCAACTCAACAGTGGTAAGTTGTTCGGGATGTTCCGTATCAGGAAATTCTTTGATCTGGAATGTTGCTAACGTGACGGAAGATACTTCTTTCCCGGTGGTACTCAACTTCCCTTCACCACCGTTTAATTTTGGTGATCCGATCGTGCTGGATGCCACTTTGGATGGAACATCTCTGCCGGGTTGTCCGGTTACAACCTCCGGCTCCGATCAGTTTAGCGGAAATCTTCCGAATCCGCTTCCTCTGGTAAATTGTGATCTTGGCTTCAGTGAATTTGAGATTGGCCAGTCGGGAGAATACAGTGTAGGATTTGGTAATTCAGGGAATGTGGCTGTAGACAATTATACGGTTACTGTTGATATTCCGGAACAAATCAATGTGACTTCCATAGGAGGGACAGCCTATACCTATGCGGGTATTAATGCCGATGTTTATTATACAACTAATCTTAACGGTCCGCAATTGCTGGGATCATTTACTACAGCTCTGACACCTGTAGGTGGATTTGCCTTGCCAACCCTGGGTGCAGGAGAATACCTGACAAGCCTCGTTTACCAATTTGGAACAGTTCCTCCGGGATTTGCTTCTGATTCGGGATTTGTACTGGAATACGATGTTTTGGCTACAGCCCAGGATGGAAGTGCTGTTGTTGGCGCTAATCCAAGAATTACAGATCCTCTGTATGTTTCTTGTCCTAATACGACCTATACTTGCATCAGTCCGGGTATCACAATAAGCGGTGATTACGGCGGAAATAATTTATCAGTGAATTGTTCGGATGCACAGGTAGCTCGTACGCCGCCAATGGGACCGGGCAATCCTTCCAAATCAGCAACTACCGGGAATACAGCTTTCCCTGGGGAGACAGTTACTTATTTGCTGAAATTCCAGGTTTGTGGTATGGATCCGCTCGTTAATGGTCTTGTGACAGATATGCTGCCTGCAGGAGTGACGCTGGACCCAATGTCTATTCAATATAGTGCGAATATTCCTTCCGCACCTGCTTTTAATGCGGCAGGACAAACTTTAACCTGGGATTTTGCCGGTATCGATTTACCGGGAGCAGGACCAGGGGAAGAGTGCAGTGCTTTTTATCAGATTCAATACGATGTGGTTGTGAATGCTGTAGCCAATGGGCCTGCTTCATTAACCCTGACGAATAGTTTTAATATCAATGGAGATGGTGTGGATATTCCGGAAGCACCACTGCCATCTGCTTCTCATGATTTGACGATACCTCCAATGGGGCCAACAGACCTTTCCAAGGCTTCGACTAATGGGTCGGCAAAAAATCCTGGTGATGTAGTTGATTTCAGATTGAGATTCAGAAACAGGGGAGGAGCTACTACAACTAATGTAACTATCATTGATATACTGCCTTTGGGACTGGATTACATCCCGGGCTCTTTGACATACAGTGGAGGATTGTTACCTCCTGATACGGAAAATTATGATCCTGGAACAAGAACCCTTACCCTTACCTGGGCTACAATTCCGGGTGCGGGACCAGGAGAAGATTTTTCACCTTATTATGTTATTGAATATCAGGCTGAGATTCCACAGGGATTTCCTCCGGGAACCATTCAGAACTGCTTTTCTGTTGATGCCCAAGGGACGAATATCAGAACTGATTTACCACTTACCTCATGTGTGGATATTACTATCAATGCGGTAGTGGAAATTACTTCAAGGAAGGGGATCAAAGGAGATTGTGACCTCGACTTCATTTTTTATGATCCGAATGGACCAACACCTGATGCAAATGCAGGAGTTTATAATGGTATCGGCCAAACCTTCTCAGGAGGTACGGCGGATTTCAAAATGGTCATTGAAAATACCGGTAACGTTGCCGTTAAAGATTTGACGATTATTGATATTCTTCCTTATGTGGGGGATATGGCTGTTTCAGCACCGTTTGATCGTTTGTCTGAGTGGAGACCTTACCTCATTGATGTTCAGGTAGACCCTATGGATGGTATCGATGTATATTATACCATTGAGCCGAATCCTTGTCGTACGGACTTTAATCCCGCCTATAACCCTCCTGGGTGTACCGGGCCTTTCTGGAGTACGACTCCACCTGTAGATATTTCTGCAACACAGGCATTGAAATTGTTCTTCAATAATGAAATTCAACCCGGTGAGACCAAAGAGTTGATTTTCAAAATGCTTGCACCGTTTTCTGTGCCTGTAGGATTGGTTGCCTGGAACTCATTTGCCTACCAGGGACGCCGTACCGATACTCCGGGAATGGAATACTTCTTCGTGGCTGAACCTAATAAAGTGGGTATCCATATTAAGCCGAGTCCTATTACAGTTGGTAATTACGTCTGGGTTGATGAAAACCTGGACGGTATTCAAAACGAAGGTCCTGAATCAGGGGTGAACGAGGTAGAAGTAACCTTGTACTCTACAGGTATTGATGGTATTAAAGATGGTCCTGGACTGGGAGATGATGTAGAGATCGGAACGAAACTCACAGGTAATGACGCCGGTAATAACCCGGGGTATTATGTATTTCCCGGACTTCAGGTAGGTTCTTATTATGCTGTCTTTAATCCGGCTACATTTCCTCCGGGACTTATTCCTGCGGAGGATATGCCAACCTTGCTTAATGCAGGAGGTGATGATGAGGCAGATAGTGATGCGGACAAGACAACTATGTTCATGACAGACCCAACACCATTCCTCGATGGAACACAAGGTGTTTCAGATCTTGATCTGTCCCTGGATTTGGGATTGGTGCCTACCAATTGCGAACTGATTCCTGGCATCACGGTTGTTTGTGACAACAGGGGAACCACAACTACAAGTGATGATCGCTATTATTGGTATATCAATGTAGAAAGGCAGGTCAATGGTGTGGTCAATAATGGAGGAACCTATGCCATGCGTGTTCGCAATGCTTCTGACGTGGAAATTGATATTCTTGTGGCCCAGCCGTATGGAACTACCATTCCTAATGCTCCTGGATTTGGACCTTTCCCAATCAGTGATGGAGATCTGACGGTCCGTGTAAAGGATGATGTGGATTTGACTTGTGAAGCAGTTGTCACGGTAAAAGCACCGGCAACCCTTGGTTTTTCAGGTGTGTCAACCACAAGTTGCTACTATGATGTTTTGGATAATTCAGTATATGATCTTTCCGGAACTATAGATGTTGGAGGTGGTGACATTCCTGCCAATTCATTGGTGGAAGTTTATTTCACAGAGAACGGTTCTTTGAAACAGGCGTTCTTTGACCCGAATAATCCAATTAATTTCTCCTTTACAGGTTTGTCCTGTAATGAAGAGACTTACACTTTATATACAAGATTCGTGGATGATGTAACCATGAATCCGATTGATGATGATTTATGTGATAATAGCAGAGCTGTTAATGAGCCGAACTGTACAATTACCATCAGTGTGGATAATATCACTGCCTGTGCAGACGGGCTGTATGATATTACAGGATCCATTTCAACTATGAATCCGGCTAATGGTCCAATAACCATTTCTTTCACCGAAAGTGGAAATCCTAAAACCGTTTCTATTAATCCGGTTGATGGGTTAAATCAAACCTGGTCCGTGACTGGATTGGTTTGTGATGCAGAAGGATCGATCAGTGTATCTGCTTCTTATGATAACCTGGCACCTTGTGCAGGTTCGACTACTTATACGGAGCCTTGTCCTCCGTTTACACCAACCTCTCCTTACAGCACTAATATTTGTGCGACCACCTGTACTTCTTTTGATCTGACAACTGAAGCAGATGCGTCTATGGGAGATGTAGAATTCGTTTATTTCAACAGCCAACAGTCCAATCCGTATACGGCGGGTGGCGGAACCTCTATGGGAACCGAAACACCTGTCGCTGGGGTCGTGCATTTTCCTGTAGGTATTCCAGGTTATCAATTTGATACTCCGGGAACTTACTATGTATACGGTATTTGGGAGAATCCTCCTGCGGATAATAACTGCAGACCAGCTGTGGAATATGAAGTTGTTGTTGATCCTTTGCCTGATGTGGATATTGTTCCTGTTTGTGGTGCTTATGGAGATATCGATTTTCAGGTGACGATTAACAGTGCTGGAACTTATTCTGTGATATTCACGGATGCAGTTGCAGCAGTGAGTTGTGTATTGCCTGGACCTGTGGGTACATTATTTGTTAACCAGACAGGTGTTGCCGGTGGAGGTGCAACGACTACCTTTAATTTGCCAAAAGGCGTTTATTCTGTTTATGTTCAGGATGAAGGTGGCTTGATGTGTTCTTCCATTACACAAACTGATGCTACTGCATTGGATTGTCTTGTGAGTATAGGTGATATGGTTTGGGTTGATGAAGATGGGGATGGTACCCTTGACCCGGGAGAAGAAAAAGTGGAAGGAGCGACAGTGAGTTTGTTCACTTGTGATAATGGAGTTAAGGGGCCCGCTTATATCGATCCGGGAACCATGATGCCTGCAGTAATGACCACAGACAACAATGGTTTCTACACATTTGATGATTTGCCTGCCGGTGAGTATTGTGTACAATTTGATGTGTCAACTTCGACTTTGCCTAACGCAGGTGATTATGTCTTTACATACCAGGGACTTGGGGATCCAACCACAGATTCCGACGTTGATCAAATGGGGTCAACTACATGTATCTATCTTGCTCCGGGAACTGACAACCCAAATGTAGATGCGGGTGTTTATGATCCGATCCGCGTAGGAGATTATGTATGGGAAGACCTGGATGGAGATGGTTTTCAGGACCCGAATGAGCCGGGAGTTGGCGGCGTGACCGTGATGCTGATTGGCTTTGGACCTGATGGAGTAGAAGGTACTGCTGATGATATTATGGCTACGGCGACTACCATGCCAGATGGTTCTTATTTGTTTGAGGACGATCCTGCGACGGGTGTACCTAATGACCTTCCTCCTGGAACTTATAAAGTTAAGTTCAGCAATTTGCCAGCCGGGACGGTATTTACGAATCCGAACCTTGGCGACCCTATGGCTGATGATGATAAAGATTCTGATGCAGTGCTTATGAGTGATCCGAACGATCCTCCTGTGGCGATGACGCAGCCAACGTTCATTCCATCCGGAGAAGAGGATCTTACACTGGATGCCGGTATCATTGAGCCGGTTAAGGTAGGAGATTATGTATGGGAAGATCTGGATGGAGATGGTATTCAGGACCCGAATGAGCCTGGAGTTGGCGGCGTGACAGTAATGTTGATTGGATTTGGGCCTGATGGTGTACAAGGTACAGCAGATGACATCATGGCGACTACGACTACGATGCCAGATGGTTCTTATTTGTTTGAAGACGATCCGGCAACGGCTGTACCAAATGACCTGCCTCCGGGAACTTATAAAGTGAAATTCAGCAATTTGCCTGGTGATTTTACTTTCACAACGCCAAACCTGGGAGATCCTATGGCTGATGATGATAAAGATTCTGATGCCGTTTTGATGAGTGCTCCAAACGATCCGCCTGTGGCCATGTCTCAAACCACCTTTATCCCATCCGGTGAGGAAGACCTCACATTGGATGCCGGTATTATTGATCCGGTTCGTATAGGAGATTATGTATGGGAGGATCTGGATGGAGATGGAATACAGGATGCTAATGAACCAGGTGTTGGTGGAGTGACCGTAATGTTGACTGGATTTGGACCTGATGGTGTACAAGGTACAGCAGATGACATCATGCAAACGACCACAACGGCCGGTGATGGTTCGTATCTGTTTGACAACCTTCCTCCGGGAACTTATAAAGTCAAATTCAGCAATTTGCCTGCCGGATATGTATTCACCTATCCGAACCTTGGCGACCCGATGATTGATGATGACAAGGATTCTGACGCAGTTTTGATGAGTAATCCAAACGATCCACCAGTCGCGATGTCTCAGACGACAACAATTCCTTCCGGTGGGGAAGATCTTACACTGGATGCGGGTATATATGATCCTGTTCGAGTAGGAGATTATGTTTGGGAAGATGTTAATGGTAATGGTCTCCAGGATGATGGAAACACTGGTGTGAATGGTGTTACAGTCATGTTGATCGGATTTGGACCAGATGGCATTGAAGGTACTGCGGATGATATTATGGAGATGACAACAACAATGAATTCTCCTACAGGACAACCTGGATGGTATCTGTTTGAAGATGATTCCAGTAATCCTGTGCCAAACGATCTGCCTCCGGGAACCTATAAAGTCAAATTCAGCAATTTACCTGCTGACTTCGTATTTACCTTCCCGAATGAGGGAGACCCTGTGAACGATGATGATGAAGATTCCGATGCAGTGCTGATGAGTGATCCAAACGATCCACCGGTAGCTATGACTCAGCCTTCTTTTATTCCTTCGGGAGGAGAAGACCTTACACTGGATGCCGGTATTTTTGAACCCGCAAGCATTGGTAATTATACCTGGATTGATGTAGACGGTGATGGAATTCAGGATCCTAACGAACCACCGCTGGGTAATGTTAAAGTTACTTTGACAGGAACAGCCGGAAACGGTTCTCCGGTAATTGATCCGGCCACAGGAATGGATTACATGACTTTCACTCAGCCTGATGGATTCTATATTTTTGATGAGCTGCCTCCGGGAGATTACAAATTGACCTTTATGGCTCCTAATGGCAGTCAGTTTTTGATTACTTATGTCAATGAAGGTGATGATCCTAATGATAATGTAGAAGCAACCGATGACAGTGATGCTGATCCTGCTATGGGCGGTATGACTGCAACGACTACCCTCATATCTGGTGAAGATGATGAAGATTGGGATGCCGGATTCTATGAGCCTGCAAGTATTGGTGATTATGTTTGGGATGATTCCAACAATAATGGACAACAAGATCCCGGGGAATTGCCAATCGTTGGGGCTAAGGTGACCTTGACGGGGGCTACCGGAAATGGTTCTCCCTGGTTAGATGCAGCAGGCATGGAGTATATGACAACCACCGATGGAATGGGTAATTATATTTTCGAAGGACTGATTCCCGGAACTTATAAGTTAACCTTTGATACTCCAGCCGATCTGAATCCTACAAAGGCCAATGAGCCTGGTGTTAATGATGCTAATGATAGTGATGCTGATCCGGTTACCGGAATGACAGAGTTTACTGTTCTGGAGTCCGGAGAGTATGATCCAACCTGGGATGCCGGATTCTTTGCCATAGATTTTGGTGATTTACCAGATGCTTATGGCACAACTGATGCAGCTTCTGGTCCGAAGCACATCATTATTCCGCAATTGTACCTGGGGAGTTGTGTTGATGCTGAAACAGACGGTCAAGATGAAGCAATGGCCGGATTGATGAATAATGGCGATGATAATAATGCCAGTGCTTATGGTCAGCCAGGTTCAATGGGTTGTACCGATGATGAAGACGGTATTACTTTCATTACGCCTGTGATTCCAGGTTATGAGGCTTGTATAGAAATTGATGTTGTTAATAACACAGGAGCTCCTGCAGTGCTTCAGGGGTGGTTAGACTTTGATGGTAACTACATTATGGACGATCCTGCTGATGAATTGACAACCGGAGATTTTGCCGGTGGCGGAGTAACAATTCCGAGTGGAGGAGTTACTGATATGGTAGTTTGCTTTGATATTCCAGCTGATGCCGTGTATGTTATGGGAGATGGATTTATGCGATTCCGTTTGAGTCCGAATGGAGGTTTAGATGCAACAGGGGTTAATGCTGATGGAACCTTACCTGCCGGTGAAGTGGAAGATTACAAACTTCCAGATGTTAAGATTGGTAACCTGATCTGGGAAGACCGAAATTATAACGGTATCCAGGATCCGCTGATTGATGATGGTATTAACGGAATCCGTGTTGAATTGATGTGGGCAGGACCAAATGATACATTTGGCGATGGCGATGATGAGACTTATGTTACGGTAAGTGCCCCTGTAACTTATGTTGGAATGGGACCAGGTGGTTCCGATCTGGTTAAGGATGGTATTTACTATTTTGAAGGGTTGACACCTGGTGAATATAAGCTTACCGTCGTGACCAACCGATTTGCGACCCTTATGAATGTAGGTGGAAATGCAGGAACTGCTGATCTCTATGACAGCGATGATGAAAATGGTGAATTCTTCACTATTACGGCACAGGATGTTATCAACCAGATCACCGGAGAGGACGGTATCAATGATATGCCTGGAATGACCAATGAAGATAACCCTGGAAACAGTTACCCTGATGCCCAGGACAACTTAAGTTTTGACTTCGGTTATGTCGGATTTGATCGTGGTGACCTGCCACAATCTTTTGTAACCCTTGAGGT
>QQUB01000122.1 GCA_008501835.1 Bacteroidota bacterium | reverse complement strand
CCAGAGCTATGATGCCATTAACCGATGCGGCCAGATTACTCATTTTGTCAGCCAGGCAATATGGAAAAAACAATACCTTCCAGCGATTTGACCACATGGCCAAACTCGAACCTAAAAATGCGGAATTGTACGAACAGGCAGCCGATGCCTATGAAATCCTCATGCGGTTCAGGGCTATTCAGGGTTTAAAAAATCAGGATTCCGGAAGGTTTTTCCGGCCGGACGAATTGAATAAGATGCAACGTATGATGCTGAGAAACTGCTTTAAACCGATCAAAGACCTACAGGATCTGATTGAAGTCAGGTTCAGAACCAATTTTATTTAAGATCGAAACATACTCTGTCAATGAATAAATTGCTCCATATATTTTCGAAAAAGTCTAACAAACCTGTTCCTGAATTCTGGAAGGAATACCTTACTTTCTTCACTGAAAAACAAGATGGTAAAACACCATTGGAAAAAATCAGATTCGTTGCATTCGACACTGAAACCACCGGTTTAAACCCCCAAAAAGACAGGATTCTTTCCTTTGGTGCGGTAAGCCTCTCTGGAAATAAAATGGATCTCAGCAATTCTCTGGAGTCTTATGTGGTACAGGATTCCACCAAAAAGGAAGCTGTTCTGATACATGGTATTTTGCAAAACGGTAAAGAGTCTAAAAAAAGTGAGGAGGAGGCCGTCATTGAATTCGTTCGTTATGCAAAAAATGCTGTTTTGGTGGGGCACAACGTATCTTTTGATATTGCGATCGTCAACGCAGCTCTGAAAAGGCTCAATGCCGGCCCTTTAAAAAACAAATCACTTGATACCGCTAAAACCGCTATCAGGGTAGACCAGCATTCCCCTTCAACCATTATCAAATCTTCTGATTACAACCTGGATACCCTTTGCAAAAGATACAAAATCAGTATGAGTAACAGGCACACTGCAGCCGGAGATGCATTCATTACGGCCGTTCTCCTGATGAAGATGTTGCCCAAACTGAAAAAAAGAGGTGTGAATAACTTTAAAGATTTGCTAAAAAGAACACCATTTTAACCTGATTTACCTTCCTTCGCACCTTTCTTACCATCCATTGGCACTTTGTTAAATTTATTTCCAATGAAACGTTCATTGTAAACAAATTATGAACTTAGCCTTAATCCATTGTATATTTACCCGCTGAAAAAACGAAGGCCATCCCGACATGGTCTTTTTTTAATCAGAACAATCTTATTTAATGATACTGTCAGGCAAAAGGAGGCAAGGCAAAAGGTCCAACCAAGGCATATGGTTTACAGCGGTATTGTTCTTATTTCTTTCCGGGCTCTTATTGACCGGAGGCAATTGGACGAGTGAAAAAACTACCCTGCCCGAAGGGATATTTTGCGGTGCTGAAAATGTGGAAGGTGATTTTTTTATTAACGACGGTATTCGATTTGGCGGAGCCAGGGGGCAGGATACCCGTCACCCCCATTCTGGTACTTATTCCTGCCAGCTTAAACCGGATCACAGGTTTGGGCTGATCTATGAAACCACTGATTTCATCAAGGGAGCCAAATACGTCGCATCAGTCTGGCGTTACACTGAAAGCTCCAAAGGATTTTTAGTCGTCGAGGGCAATGAGGGTTCCGAATTCAGGATTACAGAACGGGTGGCTATTGAGGAAAAAGATGGATTTGAAAAGGTACAGATCATCTTTAATATTCCTGACAACGAGAACATGGATACCTTAAAGGTCTATGCAGGGGTGGATGAGGTTTCCGGAACCGTCTATTTTGATGATCTGAATATCAGGCTATTACAAACAGGCAATATGGCCACTGCCTTTAATCCAGACAAACTGGACCTCACCATATCCAGGGATGATTTTCAAAAGATGACCGCTCAAAAATGGAAGGCCGTCAAAGAAGGAGTGCTTTTCAGTACAGATGAGGACCGGGCAGATGGCAAAATGCATTCCCGAAATGAAGGAAAAGAGATCCCGGTAAAACTCAGGTTAAAAGGAGACTGGATGGACCACCTTCAAGGAGATAAATGGTCCTTTAGAATAAAAACCAGCGGAGAAAGTTCCTGGAATCGTATGCGGACTTTTTCCATTCAAAGTCCACATACAAGGGGACACCTGAAGGAATGGATGTTCCATCAATTGCTGCACAAAGAAGATATCCTTACCCCTAAATACGACTTCATCGAAGTATCCTTAAACGAAAAAGAGTTGGGCGTTTATGCCTTTGAAGAACATTTCGATAAACACCTTCCCGAAAGCCAGTCACGACGAGAAGGTCCCATTCTGAAACTCACAGAAGACCTTTTCTGGTTAGGCATGAAACGACAATTTGCCTTGAAATCCTCTGGTGGAGGATTGTATAAAAATGCTGAAAACTCTTTTGAAGGATCGGATATTCGCCCTTTTAAGGAGAATAAAACACAATTATCCGAAACACTGAGAAAGCAATTCGATCAGGCTCAGAAACTGCTTTATCAATTCAAATACAACCAGCAACCGGCCCACGAGATTTTTGATATAGAACGAATCGCTAGTTTTTTTGCGATCATGGATGTCCTCGGTGCCTATCACGGCAATTTCTGGCACAATCTTCGGTTTTATTACAACCCGATCTCCTCCAGGCTGGAGCCAATCGGTTTTGATGGATTCGGAACGGAAGACACCTATTTAAAAGATCAGATTGTGCTTGGTTACAAAGTAGATACAGAAGATCCCGGCGAAGACCTGACTAAATTACTTTTTAAGGATCCTGTATTCTTCAACTCTTATATGAAACACCTTTACAGGATCAGCGACAATAGTTACATTCAGGAGTTTTTTGCTGATCTGGAGGCAAATATTCAAGTCCGGGAAAACCTGCTCAGAAAAGAATATGATGGATATGACTTTCGTGCAGAACCGTTCATTGA
>QQUB01000898.1 GCA_008501835.1 Bacteroidota bacterium | reverse complement strand
TACTTTGCAGCCTCATCCGGGAGCAAGGTTACATGTACTCCCCCAAGGACAACTTTCCCTCCTTTTTCCCGATAATAATCTGCTATTTCATACGACCGGTGAGCTGTACCGGTAAGCACACTGATAGCCACGAGGTCCACATTTTCCCTGAAGGGAGTTTGCCCAACGCTTTCATCTGCAATGATTATCTGACAATCCAGCTCCGGAGGAATCAATGCAGCCAGGCTGGTGGCCGTCAAAGGCGCCTCCCGAAAAGAAGTCTTAAAAGGCCAGACATCCAATTTGTGTATCCGCGCATCCGGCAGGACTATTAATATTGTCTTGGTGTTCATTTATTGCATTTTTTGGTTTATTAAAATTTATATTAACCAATTGCGTTTCTACTGTTATCATACACCATGCCTTCGCTTTGCTTGGCACCGGGCTATCCACTACGCTCCTATCCCTTGTTGTCCTCGTCCCTGCGGCGCCCTCCGCTTGTCGCTCCGGCCAAGTAACGTATCCACCGAATTCATTCGGTGCATCAGGCCGAATGAATTCGGCCTGTACGAGCCAATTAAAGCAACTTAGCCCATTCTGTACTTTTCTCCAAAAAAAGACTTTTTCCCGTACTCATTTGCTGCCCTCCAAACTTCTGTTCATTATATTTTTTTATAGCACTTTCATCCATCAGTAATAAACCTGGTTTCTTCAATTGGGAAAGGTTCCTGCAGTTTTTATAATGAAAATTTTCCTGCAAAGCCATATCCAGATGTTCAATTATGCGCTCCTTTTCTTTCGTCTCCAGGTCCCCATTTTTTTCCAGAAATAAAATATAATTGACTCCATCAGTTGAAATGGAAGGCGCCAGAAAACATATCAACTCTTCCCATCCGTTTTGTTCCCCTAATTTTGTCAACACCCTGCTGACATGAGAAACATGCAACTTCTCACCCATGATATCACTAACTACGTCAGCCTTTCCAATAAAGGAAATATGTGGATGCCCTTTAAAAAGTCCGTCAAAACGGATAATATCATGCGTCCTGTAACGATACAGTCCCCCGGAGGTCGTCATTACTACTTCGTATTCATTTCCAACCTGAAGCTCATGAGCGAGAAGCACTTTCCCCGTTTGTCTATCAATAAATTCAAAAAAATGTACAGAAGAGGCTAAAACCGTTTTGGAAACCTCTGCCTCTGAATCAAAAAGCGGAATGGATACCACACCTTCTGTCATCAACAAACCCTTACCTTGAAATCTCACCTCCGGAAACAATTTTTTCAAACCCTTGAAAGGCTTCTCGGCCCAGGAATCCGTCCAGCAACTGATGAGACTTAAATGTGGCCATACTTCCACCCAATTTATATTGTAAATATCATTTCCTCCCTCCAGGATTCTTTTTAAATACTCAACTCTTTCTTCATCAGTTTTCAAATACCGGGATATTTTTTTTTCGAGGGTTGAGCTGAGAGACCTGGGTGTAGATAGCTTGCCCTTTGAAATATCATCCAGCAGTTGCCCCTTATGAAGCAGGATTTTTTCCAGGATTATCGTAAACAAGGAAGGATTCCAAAGCGAAATCAAGGTGAGTTTGGCCTCTTTCAACAAAAACCAGGACAATAAATAATAGTAATTATCCATATCCCTTACCTCCGATATGAAATCCGGTAATACCATCATTTGGTTGAGAAAGTACTGGCCCACTTTGCCAAAATAGGAACTGTCTTTTGCAAACTCAACAGGCATCTTATCCTCCTCCTCTTCACCTTCATTTACAGGTGATATGATCCAAAAGGATTTACCAGTCCTCAACCCCGGAATATGAAAATAAAGGTCGTATAACCAAATATTAATCGCCCTGGAAAAGTCCTTTTGAAGAGACCTGTTGAACGGAATTAACTTGGAAGCAGAAGAAGTACCGCTGGAAGGAACAAGACGTACAACTTTCTCTCTTGTAAGCACATTTTGTTCTCCGCCCCGGATTCTGTCAATATAGGGTTGGAAATCCTCATATTCATGTATAGTAACCTGCCGCTGAAAATCCCGGATATTTTTAATGTTATTAAAACCCATTTTCTTTCCAAAAACCGTCTGACTGTTTTCTTTGATAATCCCCATCAACACCTGCTCTTGTTGCTCCTGTACACTCAATGTGGTCCTGAAAAATTTCTTGTGGAAACTCCTGCAGTACCCCATGTACAAATAGTGAAGTATTTTATTATCGAGGTTCATGATTTTTTTATTTATCCGTTTTCATAGATTCCAGGCATTACTAATTTTGAAGGGTTACATTAGAAAGTTCTGTTTAAAAAACCATTTTGACAAATTTCGTACTCGCCGAATGAATTCCACCTGTACAGAAAACCGATTAAATAAATTGATCAACCCAAAAAACGATTAGGATCGCTGAGCAATGAGCAAAGTGAATTGATCGGTGAGCCGGTTTTCCGGATAGAATTTCTATTTTACCAACCCCAGAAACAGCTCACCGATCACGTTGTGCCTGTCTGCTCGGCGATGCCAGGCAGGCTCAATGATCTGTTACCAATTTTCTTTTTGGGACCGTTTAACAAGGGTGATTTGGGGTAGTAATTTTATCTGTACAAGTTGAATGAATTCCGCGGATACGGTTATTATCAAAATCCCCATTTATTGGGAAAATAGTTCCTGAAAATACGGTTTGAGGTTACTCAATTTTGTTTCCACCAGACAAAGCAATTCGTCACCTTCGTAGAACTTTGGATTTTTTTCATAAAAAAAACGTTCATGGAGATCCTTGTTCCGGTCTTTCCGCGGATGGTATTGTAGTTTCAGGAATTGATGTTTACCAAACGACTTGATAATGCCAGACCCGGGATCGTATCTTTCCGGGAAAATATATTTCCCGATCTTGTGCATGAATAATTGAATATCCTCAGGAATCGGATGTTGATAGCTGGGATAAAAAGAATTGTAAAATACTGGCAAAAATCGGTAGGTCCTCACTCCTTTCGAGATGAGCATCCAAAAAATTCGTTTTCCGGGGTTGTTGCGGGAAATACTCTGAATCATATCCCAAAATGTCCTGGGTAATTGAATAGATCTCCAATATTGCTCATCAACAATAGTGTCACCGGAATAAACAACAATCACATCCTCTTCCAAAAACTGAGTTTCAAAAATCTTTTGGGTGGAAAACCCTACTACCTGCCCGGTATTTTCATCTTTCATTATTATCACCCTGTCTTTTGACAATAAATCATCGGCAAACTTCTCCGGTGAAATATTTCCAAAATACTTGTGAAGTATAGCATACATCTCTTCCTTTTCTTCAACAGTAATTTTGCCGGCAGGCAGATGTTTGGCAGTTATTTTCATAATGATCCGAGTTCGAGATAAGGTACAAGATTTTCAAAAGTCGCTTCGTATTCGGTATCTGAAGGGGTTAAAGCAAAAAGCACTTTACTCTTCATCAGAAAATAGGGGAAATGAATACTTTTCAATAAAGGATCCCTTTCGTGTAATCCCATGGCAAGTACTGGTTGTTCATGGTGTTGGAAATGTTTTTTCACCATATTTAATAAAGCCCTCAAAACATGTGGATCGTTTTCATTAATACATAGTAATGCGATCATTCTGTAATCTAATGGTTCATTTATACTCGGGAGGGTAGGCACTCCTCTAAATTTTGCGAATAAATTAATCAAAAGCCGCATTATTTTTACCATTGGTGGATAAGACTTTACCACCCATGATTTGGTGGCATTCTGATTCCAAACCGCAATACTGCCCACAATCTGTCCGCCTGCCCTGGCAATAAAAAAGTCATTGACATTCAACCCCCTCAACAATCCACCCCGGGTTGCAATATGCTTTTCTAAATAGTGTGGGGAAAAAAGCCTGTTAGCCATTTCACGCTTCCAAAATGCGGTTAATGCTTTTATATCATCAGGCAGAGCCGTAGATATTTCCAGCTTTTCAGGATTTTCAAACGAAGCGATTTTTCGAGGATGAAAAACAAGCGTATGCAAAAACCCCAGATCTTTAAATACCGGACTTCCCCCTTTGCCCAATTGAAGTATTTTGACGACTTCCTCATTGTCAGCCATTACAGTTACAAGACACCCTGTACAATCATTTGTCAACAAAGGAAGCATCCTGAAGAGTAACCCAAAAATGACTCCTTTTCGCTTTCGTGGTTCAACGTACAGACTACTGAGGTAGGCTGTTTTTTCAATTTTGTCCCCAAAGGCAACCTCTTTTTTACTTACCAGACACATGCCACAATACTGGTCTGAATGCGTATCCTTTACCGCCGCAATAAAGTTTTCTTCCCCTTTGAATTCCAGCGTTTGAGCATAAGAAGTTTTTATCAACGTTGAAATCTGAATGGTTCCAAAACCAGGAATGTTCCTGGCCCACTCAGTAAATGGCCCAAGTTCTTCTTCCGAAACTATCCAGGGTTGATATCTCGGGTTTTCACCTTTTATCAGACCTTTGACTTGCGGCATATGATTGTTTGATTCGGGTCACCCAGAGGAAAACGCATTCGCTGACCAGTGTCTTTCCTCAACATCAGGTTGATAATAAAGTAAATATTCAACATCATCCAGCCTTTAATATTGATCCAATTGCTCATTCTGTACAAAATGGACCGAAGGCTGTAAAAGGATTTGCGCAGGTACTTACTTTGTTCCTCAATCATGGTTTTATCCTGAGGGGTTTCAAAAGGAATCATCCCGTAACGGTAATCTTCGCTAAGCCACCACTTTTCGAACAATAGGCGATTCTCCGCCTCTAAGGTATTGTACAATTCCGTGCCTGGAAATGGAGTCAAGTGATTGAATCCCACCATGAAAATTTTATTATCGATACAAAACCGGAGCACTTTTTCAGCATATTCAGGAGAATCGTTACCATAACCAAACAAAAAGGTCAGGTACAGGCGCAGACCAAAGGAATGAATCTTTTTAATAGCTTCTGCAGGCGATAACCTTGAGGCATTAAAAGCTTTATTCATTTTTTTCAATACCTCCTTATCGAGACTTTCCATACCGATCAATATGCCCTGACAACCACTTTTTCGCATAATCACCATCAGTTCTTCATCTCGCACCATGGTAATATCTGCCTGACCAACCCATTTTATATTCAATGGAACCAGAGCTCTGAACAGCTCTTTTGCATATTCTTTATCAGAACAAATATTGTCATCGACGAAAAAAAGCAATCGCTTTGGATTTTTAAGCTTCCGAATTTCATTTACAATAGACGTGATTTTCCTATGGGTATGCCGTTGCTGAAAAACATTGTGGATGGAACAGAACTCGCATCTGAATTTGCAGCCGCGCCCGGCTTCCAGCAAGGTGATCTTCAGATAATTTTTTCCTTCATAAATGCTCCTGTCAGGAATGATGTCGTACTCCCCAAAATTTATGGCTTTCTGATACCTTTCTTTCAATTGTCCATTTTTGAAATCAGCTATGACATCCTCCCAGACACCTTCTGCCTCTCCAACGACAACCGCATCGGCATAATCACTTACTTCATCCGGGCAAAGACTTGCATGAAACCCGCCCATCACAATGGGAATTCCCCTTCTGCGAAATTCAGAAGCGATCTGATAGGCACGCCTCGCTGTATAGGTCTCGACACTAATCGCCACCAAGTCGGCAGGATGATCATAATCAATGCTTTCCATACGATCGTCAAAAAAGCTGATGGTTACATCATCAGGCGTCAAAGCTGCCAATTGAGCAAGTGGCAATGGCTCCATCTGCCAGGCTCTGATATATTTTTCACCTTCAATTTTTCCCACAGAAGGCAGTATCAGGGTTAATTTCATATTTTTAATGCTTGTTGAAGTAAAAAATTCAGCCAATTTGTTTTTGTCAAATATTCCCAAGCTTGCCTCTCATCCCAATATTCATATGCTGTTTTTTAAATGACTCAACCCTGAACAGCAAACTGTATTTGGTAAGCATTGCAATTCTCGACATCGTTTTTCTGTCACTCAATACTTTTAATAACCTTTTGCCAATGGAAGCATAGCTGTTGTAGGATTTTCTCACATCATAACAGGCTTCCGTAAGTTCGTCAGGAGAGAGGTTTTTGGGAATAAACGCTGCATGATTGAAGCGATAATCTTCATCCAGCCACCATTTTCCTTTAAACAACAACCTGTCCTCTTTTTCCAATTGCAGGTAGAGGGGAGTGCTAGGGTATGGCATCAGGATGTTGAAAGCCGCAAATCCGAATTTATGATGAAGCGCAAAATCCAAGGTGGTTTTGATACTGTCCATATCTTCATTGTCATGGCCGAGAGTAAAGGCAGCCCACGATTGAATACCATAATCCCGAAGGATTTTTATCTGTTCATCATAATTATTGAATTCTTTAATATTGGGCGATTTTTTCAACAGTTTGAGTCCCTTTTGGGTCACTGCCTCAAAGCCAATGACATGACCGACACAACCACTTTTTTCCATTAATCGCATCAACTCTTTGTCTCTGGTCATATCAATGGAAGCTTGTCCCACCCATTTTATATTGTAAGGAATGAGTGCCCTGAACAACTCCTTCGCTGCATCAATATCTGCCACAATATTATCATCGACAAAAAACAAAAACTTTTTATCCATTTGCTCAATTTCCCGGATAACTTCATCCACGCGCCTGCGATAATGTTGCTTGTCAAAATATTTACTGATGGCGCAAAAACTGCATCCGTAGTAACAGCCTCTTCCAAATTGTAACAATCCCAGCGGAAGGTATTTTTTTCCTTTGTAAATACTCCGGTCAGGGTAAACACCAGGAGCCGGGCAGGATACTGCTCCACGATAAATGGCTTTTAACGCGCCATTTTTCAGATCCTCAAGAACCTGTTGCCAAATATTTTCACCATCTCCAATCAATATGCTGTCTGCGTATTCGGCAGCTTCATCAGGCACCATACTCACATGGATGCCGCCAAGTAACACCTTCACCCCCATCTCCCTGTACTTCTGCGCTATTTGATAGGCTCTGCGCGCAGCAAAAATCTCTACACTAATAGCTACCAAATCGACATCAGTATCATAGGGTAGTTCCTCACATCGCTCATCATACATTTCCAATTCAATATCCGGTGGAGTAACCCCTGCGATAGCAGCCAATTGTAAAGGTTCCATCCGGGCATTATCCTTGAAGTCAGCATATTTTCCTGACCTGTTGATGGAGTAACCTATATTTGGCATAATTAAATGTACACGCATAAGGATTTGGTGTTTAATTTAAATTAAATATCCGTAATTTTTGAGCATGCTTTCCTCAGCCTCCTGGCAGGATTTGTCATAACCCTCAGATAAAAATTAACAATTCGTAATAAGCTCATAAAGCTATTCTTGGGTTTAAAAAATTTTAGCAATACTCCCTGTTATTCAGAATATTATTAGAGTTCATGAACATTTGTGCCGCAAAGTTTCAAAAAATCTCCGCGGTCCTCTGCGCTTCTTGGCGGTTCTCTGCGGTACAGTTTTCTTTTCCCTTCAATTTATTATTTCAACCCAGGAATAACTGATGCTCACATCCTTTGAGTTAAGTTTTTTTCGTTTATTTTTCAATCCTGATATCACCTAATGCCATCCGGGCATTTACCGTTTTCCTGCCAAGATCAACCCCTGTTTCCTCTTTATTTCTCTTCTGTTGGTCAAATTAGCTAATAGAAAAAGGGAAATTCGTTTCAGCCCTTTGGCATTAGCCTTTCCGTCCATAAGCCGATAAAAAATAGACGAGAGTGAATTAAAAGACAACTTGGCCCGATAACAGTATTTTTCTAGCTCTTCAGGGGTGAAGTTAACAGGAGTAAACATCGATTTTCCATAATAGAAATCAGGGTCGGCCCACCACTTCTTCACAGGCATTCTGCCATTCAAATTCATCCTGTTATACAATTTTGTGCCCGGCATGGGATATAAGGGGTTAAAATTGGCAATGAAAAACTTATTGTCAACAGCAAACTTAATCGCCTTATCAAATGCAGCCACAGTATCATGATCATAACCAAAAATAAAGGTGCCGTAGATCATAATACCGTTTTTCCGAAATACATCGATGGCCGACTGATAATCCTGTTTGGCATTGTTCCAGGATTTATTCATCAATTTGAGGTTTTCCTCGTCAAAGGATTCTATCCCCACCAACGCCATAACACAGCCGCTTTCATGCATTAATTTTACCAGCTTTTCGTTCCGTGCAACCTGAAGTGAAATCTGACAGGCCCACTTCTTTTTGAGCGGTTTTATTTTTTGTAAAAATGCTTCAAATTTCTTTCGGTTATGATAGAGATTATCATCTACCAAAAACAAGAAATTATCATCTTTAAATCCACTTATTTCCTTTATAACTTCATCAATCGGGCGCATAAACTGGCTTTTCGGGTAAAAGGATTTTATGGAGCAGAAATCACAATCGTGCGGGCACCCCCGTCCCCACTGGACGAGGTGGATGGGCAGGTATTTTTTTCCTTTATAAATTGATCTGTCATGGTTTGTTGAAAAGGATTTATCCGGAAGAGTTGTATCATATTTCTGTTTCATTTCCCCTTTGCGGAAATCCTTCAGCAGGGTAGACCAATTGGGTTCCGCATCCCCGATGACAACTGCATCGGCATGTTGGAGGCATTCATCAGGTTCCAGGGTAGGGTGATAACCGCCCATAACTACCGGAATACCTTTACCCCTGAAATGATCAGCAATCCGAAAGGCTCTTTTGGCCGAAAAGGTCTCAACGGTCATGGCAATGAGATCCGTTTGGAGTTCCCTGGGAATTTCTTCAACCCTTTCATCGATCAGTTCTGTCTCAATATCCTCCGGGCATAATGATTTCAATATGCTGAACACCAGTGGCTGTAAGGCTGCCGAGGATTTGGCTTCAAACATATTCGGGCGGATAAAGGTAATTTTCATGCCAAAAGGGGTTTATTAAAAAAACACCATTGGAAAATTGTCCCTTAAAATAAAAAAGAAAATCTCCCGATCTGTTGTTATCACAAACTTATTGCGTCTTTTTTCCTGTTTCAGGATACTTTGAAGAAAAAAATCTCCATTTCAGAGAAAAAATCTCACCAAAACATGCCTTTATCCCTTGTTTGTGGAAAACAATATGGAAACGTAGACCAACACGTACCATGGATTAATACCCTACGGTTGGGACACATCTTCTGAATGGTATACTTTTTTGCTTGTAAAAGCTGCCTCGGCCCCGTTAGGGGTCTCACGTTGGTACCAAAATGTGGACGGGGTACTCGTGCCTTTAGGCCTGCCTGCTGCAGGCAGGTACGAAACCCATCTCAGTTCCTAAGAGAAATAATTCAATTGGAGAGGGATTTGGTACCTAAAGGCACCATTTTAGCAGGTCTGATTGCCGGGAGTTACCTGGATTAGATGCCTGACGGCGCCTTTGCATGAATATCAATAACCTAATAGGTTCTACCTTAGAAATATAAAATGTGTCCAAACCGTTGGACTTAAACATGTCAGGGTAACAATTTCAACCTCAGCAGAAAAAATACTTTTTTCACCTTCCTCCAAAAAGGACCTCACCTTTTAGCAATGATAATTTTATCGATCAGGACATTGCCGTTGTAGTACTCATCATCGGTGAAAAAGGCTGCGATTTTTATCGCCGAAGTATTTTCTTCAATGACAAAAGTATTTTGGATAACATGCCAGTCCGTGAAATCAATCGGATACGTCATAAAAAGTAGGGATTCGGTGTCATCAATTTCATTCTTTCCAAAAATCTGGAGCGTCACAGGAAAATGGTAAGATGCTTCTTCCCCCGTAACCTGATCGACACTATTGAAAACTTCAGACCGGGAGACAACCATCAATAAATCATATTCTCCAGGTAAAATATATGGCTCAAACTCTTGAAAAATGCACTCATGAGTTCCATTGGAACGTACCACCATCCCAACATACTGATAGCCATCAACTGCCTCCTGGTATACATCGAATGCAACACCTCCGCTTAGGTGCAAATCCGAAGGAGACTCTGAAGCCCACCCACAATTTCGCCAATAATCGGGCATTAGACTTGCTCCGTATTGTCCCTCTTCAAATGAGCTATTTAGTAAAATATTTTTTCCCAACTTTGCTGACCTTTCCGCTATTGTGCCTTTGAGTAATTCCATTTCCTCCTGAGTCATCAATTCAATTCCCGCTGCCTCAAGGTAAGGTTTTACTTTTGGCAGGATTTGTCTCTTCCTGGCTTCAATGGCCTCCTGTTTTCTTCTTTCTTCACCAGAAGAAATATTATCACCTGCATCCCCAATTTCCAGAGGAATGTAACAGGACTGCAATAAAGAAATAAACAGAAAAAACAATGTGAGTCGTTTCATTTTTATGATTTTTGGTTTCTGAAAATGGAACAGGTTCTTGTTCCCAATCCCAACAAATATATGGAACGTAAAAATATTGTTTTCATCTTCGGCAATAATTTTTTGTAATACCTTGTTAGTGGAAATTAACAGTCTTTCTTGTATATAGTAGGCCGAAATATTTTTGACTCGTGAATAACACATAGACATATAGTACATAAAGAAGGGGTTTAAGGACTTTTTACACTATGTGACTATGTGTTAAAACCACAAAGTGTATTATTAACACTAAATATACCTCCCAATCGCTTTTTAGTTTTTATATTTGTTTTTATCTACACCAAAGTATCAAACTATAAAGACATGAAAAAGCTCAGTTTCATCCTTTCTTTCCTCCTTTGCACAACCTTTTTATTTTCACAAATAACTATCACTCCTGAAAAACCGGGAATAAACGATGAAGTCACGCTGACTTACGATGCCACCCAGGGCAATCAAGGATTGATGGATGTCAAAGGCCCCATTTATGTGCATACCGGACTGATCACCATTGCCAGTACAAGCTCTGGCGACTGGAAACATGTGGTGGCCGACTGGGGAGAGAACAAAGACAAGGCCAAACTGGAACGCATCGATGCAAATACCTATCAATTAAAATTCAGGATTGGTGAACTCTACGGGATCGGAGCGGATGAAACTATTGCTGCTATGGCTTTTGTTTTCAGGAACAAAGACGGTAGTAAGGTGGGCAAAACTTCTGAAGAACAAGACATTTTTCACCATCTGCAGGAACTGTCCTTCGAGCCACCCCAACAGGCCTACGAAGTGAGTAAAACTCCGGTACCGGACTGGTCCGAATACGCAAGTCTTTATGAAGTAAACGTCAGACAATATACCGAAGAGGGTACTTTTGAGGCTTTCGCCAAACACTTACCAAGGCTCCGTGAACTGGGCGTGGACATCCTCTGGTTCATGCCGATTCATCCTATCGGGGAAAAGAACCGTAAAGAGCCCATGGGTTCATATTATTCGGTTAAGGATTATAAAGGAATAAACCCCGAATTTGGTACACTTGAAGACTTCAAGGAATTAGTAAACAAATGCCACGGACTCGGTTTCAAAGTTGTGATCGACTGGGTAGCCAATCACTCTGCCTGGGATATTGATTGG
>QQUB01000809.1 GCA_008501835.1 Bacteroidota bacterium | reverse complement strand
TCAAACTGGTATTTCTGAATTACACTTACGGGACCAATAACCCCAGTGATTATCCTCCGGCCATCATCAACAGGATTGATGAGGATTTGATAAAAAAGGATATGAAGGAAGCAAAGGCATTAAAACCAGATGCGATTATTGTCATGATGCACTGGGGAAAGGAATATCATGAAGACGAAAGAAAAGAAGAGCAATTGCTGGCAAAAAAGCTCTTTGATTGGGGAGCAACATTGGTTGTAGGGGCACATCCCCATGTGGTGCAGCCGGTAAAGATGGAGCAACATGATTCAGGAAATCGCCTCGTAGCTTATTCCCTGGGTAACTTTATTTCCGGGCAAGTCAAGCCGAAAACAGATGGAAGTATATTACTCGAAGTTGAACTGGCATTGGATGATGAAAAAGAAAAGGCATTTGTAACTGATTATCATTTTATTCCAATTTGGCGGCATATTCATAGAAAAGGGAAAAAAACTTTTATGACCATTCCCATTGCTCCTTTCGAAAAGGAAAATAGTTTGCTGGAAATGTCTAAGTACGATCGCCGGAAAATGCTGGCCTATGCGAAATATATTCGCAAGAAGATGAAAACTTTTGATTGTTCCGAAAGAAAAATAACTTTGCGGGACATCGATCAGCTTCAATCTTCGGGAACAACAGGTAGTGTGGCAACTCAGTAATTTTCGAGGAAAAAGAATTGACCACATCAAACCACTTGAAACAACATGAAACAGCGAGCTTGCGTGCCATCAAACCGTGAGCGTAGCGAACATCAAACAACATCAATTCAATGATAGTATCAGCAATAGTAGCGGTAGCGGAAAATGGAGTAATTGGCAGGGACAATGATATCCCCTGGAGGCTTTCCAGTGATCTCAAATATTTCAAGCGCACGACACTTGACCACCATATCATTATGGGCCGCATAAATTTCCTGTCCATAGGCAGGCCTTTGCCAAAAAGGACCAATATCATCATTACCCGTAACCCTTATTATGCAGTTGACGGATGCCTGATCGCCCACTCTGTTGAAGAGGCATTACAAATAGCTTTTGATAATGGAGATGAAGAGGCTTTTATCATCGGTGGCGCAAAGATCTACGAGTTGAGTATGCCTTTCTGGGATCGCCTGTATTACACCCGAGTCCATGCGGAAGTAGAAGGGGATGTTTTTTTCCCGGAACTGAATATAGATGAATGGGAATTGGTTTCCTCAGAACCGCATAAGGCAGATGATAAAAATGAATTTGATTATACTTTTGAGGTTTATGAGCGGAAGGAGGTAGTATAGTCGGCAGTAAACAGTTGACAGTCCGCAATCTGTGGAAGTCTGTTATTGTCAAAGGGTGCAAAAGTTACTTTTAAATATATACTACCCCCAAAAACAAAAGGGTAGAAAAAAGGAATCCAATTTCCCATTTTCCACCCTTCCGTTTTTCCAATCTTTTTATCTCCGACAAGGTCCCGCCTTTCTCTGTTTCAGAGCTGACCAAAGGCAAAACCTTGAAAACTATCTTTTTTATTAATTCCCTTGCGCACGGCGTCTCTCATCTGCAGAAGCTGACTTCCTTGTTTCTTTCTTTTTAAGGTGCTGATTACCGAAGCTCCAGGTAACTCTTGCATTAAACCTTGGAGCTTCCCATTCGCTGATGATATCCATGTTGAGGTTGGCGTAGTCCACTTTTCCGTTGAAGAATTTTTGCACAATCCCATCAGCACTGAGTTGTAATTTCAATTTATCGTCCAGGAACTTTTTCTGAATGCCCGCATCAACGCCATAGAAGGTTTCATAGCGAATTATTCCATCCAGACCTTTACCCTGCAGCCAACCGGTTACCTCCAGTTTCCAGTCTTTTGGCAATTTTACATTTACCTGAAGGAAAGCATTGGTAGTCCATTGATTTTGCAGGTAGTCAAGACCAAGGTATTCTGCCTGATAATCATGATAGAAGATCATCACACCACCATAACCGGAAATAGGTTTGGCGATGAAGTCCAGTGGAAAAAATAAACTACCTCCGTAGCGGATATATTTTTCAAGGTTGATGTCGGTCTTGAAAGCTTCCCCGGTTTCATCATCCTGTTCGATAACTTCTGTCAATACATCCTGGGTATAATCATAAGACAAGTTGAAAAACGGCTGTTTCTCAAAAGTCAAAGAAAATTGTCCGCTATGGGTAAGCTCAGGTACTAAGAACGGGTTCCCTTTTTGATAGGTAAGTGGATCAAGGAAATATTGAAACGGGTTTAATGCAAAATAGCTGGGTCTTTCAATGCGATAGCTATAAGAAACCGCAGCACCCAATGGCCCGATAAATGGGGTATTGATACTTACACTCGGAAAGACTTTTGCAATGTTGAGATTGATAGTGGAATCCAGCGTTTCACTATAACCGATGGCCTGGGAATTTTCATAACGAAGTCCCACATTTGCTTCCCAGGGACCTTTATTTACGTGCATGCTGGCATAGGCGGCATAAATATCTTCCTCATAGGCGAAGGTATTGCTGAGCAGGATGTCATTGGTCCATGTGTCGTTGAGCAGAACCTTGGAATCCTGTTCATTGTTGAGGTCAGTCTGACTGTATTTAATACCGGTTTCAAGTTTGAAGTGATCGTTTAAAGGAAGCTTGTAATCTGATCTGAAGGCCATGATGCGTGTATCTGCCGGCTGGTAATTTTCCCTGTCCATGAACTGGGTCTCGTTAGTAGTTAACAGGGAAGTAACTCGCCGGCGGTCATTCGCATAATTTCCTTCAATGGAAAATTCCTGTCCCGATGTACCAATTTGCCAGCGATAGAAGGCATCTGTCGTGTAACTTCTCCAGAACCTGTCTTCAATTTTTGTCGTTTCAAAATTTTGAATTTCGTTCTCTGTACAATCAAAAATACCGGTTATGTTCTT
>QQUB01000228.1 GCA_008501835.1 Bacteroidota bacterium | reverse complement strand
ATACTGGGTGAGCCTAAAAAGTTTAGAACCAAAGTGGATGAAATTACCTGCTACCGAACTATTGAAACAGGTTACCAATGTCTTAAAACCAGGAAACAAGCTGCACAAATTGGATCTTTCAACAATGGATCTAAAACTTACCAAATTAACAGACCTTGAAGATTCTGTCAATTCAGAGGGTTGGATTGAAAAAGATTTGACGGATAATCTCGAAAATCAGCAAACCTCAGAAGATGAAGACGAGGCTATTTTCGTACCGTTTGCCGGAATTGTATTGATGGCCGTATTTCTCAAACCTCTTTTTGATGAACTGGGGCTTATCGAAAAGGGGGCTTTCAAAAGCTTTAAGCATCAGGAAAAAGCTATCCATATTCTCTATTTTATGGTTAAAGGAATGGAAAATCCGAATGAGCCATTGACGACTTTTTTCAAGCTTCTTTGCGGTATGAACAGCAATGTCCCTGTTATAAAAAAACTGAACCTTTCAACAATAGAAAAGGAAGAAGTAAATAACTGTTTAAAAGCTGCCATAAAACATTGGAAAGTCCTGAAAAATACTTCTCCTGATGGGCTTAGGGAAGCTTTTTTACAAAGAGAAGGAAAACTAATTCAACAGCAAGATAACTGGAAACTCACGGTTGAACAGAAAACAATAGATATATTAATGAAGGAGTTGCCATGGAGTATCTCTATAATAAAATTACCCTGGATGCCCAAAATGATAATGGTGGAATGGGCATAATGGATTAAACAATCACATTGAATAGCTAATTTTCTTGTGAAAACAACAGAAAAAAATAAAACGGCTTGTTGTAGCCAATGTGCTGAAAAAAGCAAAAAACCCTTTGTTCAAAAGCAGGTAAAGCCCACCGATGCGCCCCAATCTATTCAACCCAAATTAAAAGTCGGCCACCCTAACGATAAATATGAAAAAGAAGCCGACACCATGGCAGCTCGGGTAATGCGCATGCCATTGGAACAAAGCGCTCCAATGAAACCAAAAAAGGAAACACCAGGAATTCAATTAAAGTGTGCAACCTGCTCTGAAACGCTGCAAATGAAATCCAGGGGAACAGGTGAAATAGACAGTACACTTCAGTCCAGGCTAAATGGGTCCAAAGGAAAGGGAGCTCCTTTGTCATCCTCCACCCATCGACAAATGAGTAATTCATTTGGAACCGACTTTAGCAAAGTCCGAATACATACCGATTCTTCAGCCGTTCAAATGAATCAACAATTGAATGCCAAAGCCTTCACCAATGGATCGGATATTTATTTCAACAAAGGAGAGTATAATCCTTATAGTCCAGGTGGAAAAGAGTTGTTGGCTCATGAGTTGACGCATGTGGTGCAGCAGGGGAATACAGAAAATCAAATTCAAAAAAAATCATGGACAGACTGGATTTCAGAAACTGCTTCTGACTCCGCAGAATGGGTCGCAGAAACTGCATCTGATGCATTAGACACGGGTGCTGAATTCCTTATGTCAACAATCGAAAAATACACCCCCGGCCTGGCAAAACTGATTAGAATAGGCCCAATGGGTGTCATAAATGAACTATTAAACAGTGGGATTCAAAACTGGATCAATGATAAATTGTGCCGATTTAATTTGGACGGCGTAATAAGTGGGTTTACCGGAGAACTGGGGGAGACTTTTTCCATGTTAAAGGGCATTTCAAAGTCAACTGCTGAATCCTGTGGAGCATTCGCAAAAAGCCTCTTAAATATCAAGCAATGGATTGGCAGAATAACTAATAACCCATTAGTTAATGGAATACAGAACGGAATTCAATCCATAAAAAAGGGTGTAAACAAAGTATTGAAATTTATTGCCACACCCGTTTTTGACGGACTGGTTTCTGTCGGTGGAAGTGTATTTAGGATAATTAAAAAATACGCATTAAAGGTCGCGGGATGGGGTAAAATAATTAAGGACCATGCTGCCCCCATTTGGAATAAAGTAAAAGAAAAGCTTGGAATAATTTCGGATGGAACCGACGGGGTTTGGGAATTGATAAAAGGCAAAGCGAATTTAGTCTGGAAAAAAATACAAGAAAAATTTGGCCCAATAATCCAAACCCTAAAATCTTATGCAAAATCCATAGCAGCTATTTCTCCAATTGGACCACTTTTAGGAATTATTAAATATGGGCCTCAAATTTTAGAATCCATCCAATGGCTATGGGCCAATAGGGATAATCCAGAAATCATCAAATCTGCCCATAAAGAAATGGGGCATACGATCCTTCCAAAATTGCTTGGTGGCTTAAAGAATGCAAAAAGCGGTTTTATTAAAGGAATTAAAACCCTCAAAGGCAACTTGCTACAAATTGCTAAAGTCCTTGCAGACACAATGTCCCGGTTTTCAGAACATCCAATTTTCAGTCCAATAAGGACATGTATCGAGGTTGTTTCAAATAATTTCAACCGCTTGATCAATTGGGTAAGCAACGATGCCACAAGCCTAACCAAAACGATTAATACCTGGTATCAAAAATGGAAAAGATACATCGATCCCATTATTGAAGTCGTAACTTCTTTAACCCTGGCCACTGCTCAACCCTACTTAATTCCTGTATTGTTAACCGGCTGGGCATGGAAATTACTACCTGATTGTTACAAATTACCGATAATAGATTTTATCCTTGATATTGTAATAGGGTTCTTAAAAAAGGCCCCGACCTTATCTTTTTTTGGTGGTCTCTGGGCCATCGTCAAAGAAGGTATTATTGGAGGTCTGGAAAAATTCAGGTCGTTGAAAACCCCAAAAGGACAGGAAGACAGCCAAAATCCCAAAGTATTGCTTTCCAATAAATTTGCTTCAATTCTAAGTGGGAGCAACCTGGGTTTTATGGTCGGTTATGCCAAAGGTTTTATCCAGGGAGTATGGGAAGGTATTACTGATCCTTTCAAAATAGCGGTTGATTTATTCCGTGGCTTAGCAAACCTGCCTGCCTGGTTAGACAGGATGAGGTCAAAAGAACCCTCAGGAAAAACTACGCAAAAAAGGGCAAAATCCAATTCTACTCCATCAGCTAAAGCTTCAGTTTCAGAAGGTAACGCCCCGGAACCAATAAATGTAGCTGAGGAAATGGGAGCCTTGGGGAAAGATATATCCTCAGATGTCACAGCTGTCAAAGAGAATTTTTACCCTGCTGTACAGGAAGCCATGAATGGAGAGGGAGATTCGATTACCCTGGATTCCATTTTAGAGATGCTTGGTGCAATGAAAGAAAAGGCCAAGAATGCTATGAAGACGGCGGGCAGTAAACTTGCTAATAGTTTCATTGAATATATGATGAAAGGAGATGCCACCATGGATCTGGGTAAAAAAATTGGGTGGCTTTCCGGAACTATCATCTTTGAAGTTGTACTGGCAATTTTAACCGCAGGAGTGGCAAATGCTGCAAGTTGGGGAGCAAAAGCTTTAAAATATATTCTGAAAGTGGTAGATTGGATGGGAGAAGCAATGGGCGTAGCTTTCAAATATCTTGGTAAATTAGGAAAATACCTGATCCAAATTGCAAGAAAAATTGGAAGTTGGTTGGGCAAAGGTAAAGGGGCCATAGGAAATGTATTACGTGCCCTTACTAAAATTGGGAAGAAAATTCTGGCCTTTGTCCAGCGAATATTACTCGGGGGAGGGAAAAAAGGTGCTAAGGAAGCTGCCGAAGCTGTAACAGAAAAAACTGGCAAGGAAGCAAGTGAGAAAGCTGGTAGGGAAGGATTGGAAGAGACTGGAGAGCAAGGTACCTTGAATGAGAAGGTAATAAATCAAGATAAATTAATTATCCGCCCTAAAGTAAAGTATAAAAAGAAACTTGAGGATGGAAGAGAATTTAAAATATTTGACAATGGATTAATAAAAATTTGTGCGTCTCCTTGCACTGATGTAAAAACCAAATATCGCTACGCATTAGAAAAAAGGTCAGATCTAGCAAAAAAACTTGAAGTTATTGAGGCTCTCAGTAAAGATCATCCTTCCAAAGCTGCTAATGATTTAATTGAAATAGAAAGAGAACTAAAACTAGAGGAATTTAAATTTATTTTTGGTGATAGAAAAGTAAACAAAGATTGGATTGCATCTAGTGGTAGAAATACTACAAAAGAATATCGCCGAATGATTAAAAATGCTAATCATAGTAAACATGGTTATAAACATTTAAAGGCCAAAACGGCTGACCAAGCATTAGAAATGAGTATTAAAGAGGCTCAATACCTACCAAAAACCCATAAAGGTTTGAAAGCCCTTGAAAAAAAAGGTTTACTCGAAGGAAGACTCGTTCCAAGGGGAGAGGGAGGCTTTTGGAAATTATTCAAATCTGACACTCCAGTAGGATATGACAATAAAGAATTAACACATTGGATGAGAGTAGAATATTCTTCAGGCTCAGTACATAGCCACCCTATGAGTATAGATCGAGTGAAAAAATATTTCCCAGATGTTCAAAAATAGTTTAGAGTTATATAATTTCTTCAAGAGGGGTAATAATAAATCTAACGATTTTATCATTCAATTCGGTATTAGAGCTTCGAAAAATTAGAAAATAGAAAGACTAGAAAACACTTCCAAAATTCCTTCAAAGCAGGCTAAAAAATTGCCTTTTTTAGGGTTCAATATGAAAAAATTAAAGCAAATTTTAATGAAGAAAAAAAGCCTAAAAAATTTACAATTAGCTCCTCTCAGGATTCCAACAGGTTGGAAAATTATTAATAATAATTTTTATGACATATCCCCAGACATGGAATATTTTATAGATGGAATTCCAAATGGTGATTCTTGGGAACTGTTCACCCAAGATCTTTTGCAACTTCAACATGATCATTACAATTTAGTTTTGGATTTAGGTTGGTACCCTGAAGCAGATTCAAAAGGTAACTATAAAATAGTGTTATTAAAAAAATATGATTGGGAAAATCCTATTAGAACTATAGAATCAATTAATAAAGATAAAACAATTAAAGCTATAAACAAGTTATTGTCTGAAATCTCAAAAAACCATGGTAATTTAGATTGAAAAACTGTATCTCATTCCTAATAAAAAACAATAAAAATATATAAAAGTGAGTACTTCAACCAAATCAAACATCAACCTCCACCTCTATTTCAATGGAGATCAAATTTCCTCTCAACTGTTGGTCGACTCCCTGAAGATGATCGAAAAAGCCCTCCATCGATCAGATATTGAGGATGTTGTAGAAGCTGTTAATCAATTACCATTACACAAAGATGTAGCAAAGATTATCCAGAAAAGAGCGCTAAAAGAATTAGAAAACCACAATGGCCGAAGAATTGGTTTTCATAAAGCAAACAATGGTTCCATTATTTTGATTGGGGCCGTTTCAGCCGTTGGGTATTTTATAGTCAAAGATATCCTGCTTGATCTGTTTAAGGATAGTCTTAAGGGTAGCGAATTGTATAAATCCTTAAAGGATTATTTCTCTACGGTGATCGACCAAAAAAACAGCCGGTTAATTGGTTTAATAAAAAAAGAAACCAAGAAGTTGAAAGAAAAAGGAAAAGTGAATCAGGAGTACACAGAAGATAGTCCAAACCATGATATAACTATCACCATGGAAGAAACCTTTTATCAGGATGATAACAGTTTTTCTTCCTGGGATTTAATCAGGAATGATAAATTAAAATAAACAAGTATGCCATTCACTGCAACCGACTACGACAAAGCAGTCCAAATTTGCAAGGATAATTTTAAAATTGATAACCCCAAGGAACATGCTTTCCTGGTAATAGCAGTTTACAAAGCCATTAGTATTCGGCAAATTGAAAAACGGCTTGTTAATGTTATTAATGCATTCAAAAACGGGAGTTCTCCTGCAGGAGCAGTTTTTACAATGGATGATTTTCAACAAGCGGTTGATTTCTGTGAAAATAAATTTGATATCAAAGACCTCGAAGAACACCCCGAAGAATTTCCCTTTGTGATTACTGCCATGTATGAAGCGATAGGTTTTAGACAAATCGAAGAAAGGATTGAAGAATTAATTAGTGAAGCCAGAAAAGTAAGGAACGAATTAAATTCTTTGAAAAGCAGGGCAGATCAGTACCTGCACAGCCATTAAAAGCATGAAATCAATATCATCAAACGCACCAAATTTATTCCAGGCTATCCAATACCTGAAAGAAGTCATTCAATTCAGGCTGGAGTTGCATTTCAATTCAGACGTGCCTGATAATGGTATAAAAAAAGAGATCCCATCACCGGCTTTTTTTGAAGACGATTCCGAATTCGCTCAATTTATCAGTAAAATGCAATTCACCTTTGAGGAATACATAATTTTCCTAATTGCTTTGGCTCCTGAAATATATCCCGGTTTCTACGAAAGTATTTTACAGCAATATATGAAGGATCCAGCCAACAATTTCCTGGCATTTGGCGGGGTAAAAGGCAAATCCTATCGAGGCATCATTCCTACTTTGGAAACAGCTTATTTTATCCTTTCCGGAGGTGATATTGAAAAAAGATTGATGATTTCAAAAGCCTTTGAAAAAGAATCGGCATTGATTTCAAATTTTGTGATTGATATAATTGAGCAGGAAAAAGGGGACCCTTTTCCATCCGCTAAACTCAAACTTTCGGAAGAAACTATTTCTCTTATTCTGAAAGGCAGGCCCTACCAACCTGATTTTAATAAGGATTTTCCTGCCAAAAGAATTAATACAAGTCTCAGGTGGGATGACATGGTATTGAGTCCATCCACCGCCCATCAGATTAATGACATCAAAATCTGGCTCCAATGCAATGCTACCCTTATGGAGAATGGGGATATGAAAAGGAAAATAAAACCCGGATACAGGGTTTTATTTTATGGTCCACCCGGAACTGGGAAAACCATGGCTGCTTCTCTCTTAGGCAAGGAATTTCAACGCCCTGTTTACCGCATTGATCTTTCACAGGTGGTTTCAAAATATATTGGTGAAACGGAAAAAAACCTGGAGAAAATATTCAAGGTTGCTCAAAACCGGAACTGGATATTATTCTTCGATGAAGCCGACGCCTTGTTTGGCAAACGTACAAAAGTTAATGATGCCCAGGACAGGTTTGCCAATCAGGAAGTCTCTTACTTATTACAAAGGATCGAAGACTTTGAAGAGCTAATCATTTTAGCTTCTAATAACAAGCAAAATATCGATGAAGCCTTCTCTCGCCGATTCAATTCCATCATAAAATTTCCTTTTCCAAAGAAAAAGGAAAGAATTGAAATTTGGCAAAAAGCCTTCCCTGCTGATTTCGAATTTGAGGACCAAAATGATTTCACCTCACTACTTGGAGACTATGAATTATCGGGAGGAAATATTATCAACGTTGTCCATTATTCATGTCTAAATTCAGTAAAGGAGAGGTCAAATGTAATTAGATTACAACATGTGCTGGATGGTATAGAAAAAGAGTTAAATAAAGAAGGGAAGGCCTTCGTAGACTTCATAAAATGGGTTTGATTTTACTTGCTTAGGCTTTCCTGTGCTCCCTTGATACAAGTCACATCTCTTTATTCAGCGTAGATTAGAAAGATCTTATTGTTTCCAAATAAATCGTATTAAAAAAATAATGAAAATGTAAATCCAGGTTGTTGGATAACTCCCCATTTCCTAACTGAATTTATGTATAGGTCCGTTTTTTTCAATTTTACCAACCAGTACCTTGTTATTTTCACCATTAAAATTATTCGGAAGCACAACAAGACTTCTTAATCGAACGAATAATTCAATTAAAGAATATACTTTAATTCAAAATTCTCGATCATGCATACCACTACCCTACTCACCGAATCCCTCACAGATTTAAAGAATGTCTTGAAAGTTATCCAAAACGAACCTCATGGCATTGTTCCGGAAAAACAAATCCAATATTTTATTCCGGCTGTAGAAGATTGTTTTACTGCAATTGACATTTTGAACCTGAAGCTTAGGGAATTTGAAAGATATTTTGGAAAATCTGAAAAGGAAATTGCTCTTGAACTTTCTCCAAATGATGATATCACTACACAAAACAAAAGAGAAGCCAGAAAAATAGTTGAAAAAACCAAAGAATTGGAAAAGGCCCTTTTTGACGCTGGATTACTCGATCAAACTCAAATGAAATTTAAACATTCGATCCACAAGCAAACTTTTTCAGAGTTAGCCCAGTACTTAAATATTCCTTGGGACACCGGTATAAACGAAGATGAATTAGAAAAGTTTTATAAAAAACATTATCCCGAAGAATACGAAATAATTAAAAACCAAAAGGGGAATGATCAACACGATGAAGGTGGCAAGGCTAAGAACCAAGGCAAAAAAAGATGGTATTCCTTTATAAAAAATATTAAATGGGATACTGTTCTACCTAAATTGAAAACATATTTGGGCTCTTCAAAAGTTGTCATAGGAAGCCTTGCCAAAGTTTTTGGTTTAACGGAAAAAGTAAGCGAAGTGCTTGGAATGCTAGGGGTAGGAATTACGATGGTGGAAGAAGTCAGAGATTTTCGGAAAAAGAAAAAGGAAAAGAAAAAGAAAGATTAAGAGCGTATGAATATGTCTGAATTATCTAAATGAAAATATCAAAACAGAGGTCATGAACTTCAAACCCAACAACTTCTACATCGGCATAATTGATTTATTTGCCATCATTCTACCAGGAGCTATTGCCACTTTGGTAATTTATCCATTTTGGCAGAAGGAAATAGATCTTTTTTTGGAAAGCTCCGGTAATAAAGACTTTTATAGTGCCTTTCGTTTAATCCTTTCCTCTTATCTGCTTGTGCACATTATAAGCCAAATTAGTTCTTACCTTGACAGATCGGTTTATGACCGATTAAAAAACAATAGATTCAAAAATGATAGCAGGTTAAATGCTGTCAAGGAGATAAGAAAGGCTTCTTATAATCATAACCTAAAAAATAGCCTTCTCAACACCTTCAGTTGGGCAAATTTCAAACTGATCAAAGAACTACCATTAGCCGCCGAGGAAATAGAGCGTTATACTGCAGATTCTAAATTTTTCAGGGGGCTGTTTGTTATTTTGTTTTTACTGATATTCGTATTTGCTCAAAAAGGAAATTGGGGGATGTCCGTGGTTTGCTTCTTACTGGCAGCCTTTTCAATGGTCAGGTATTTTAGAAAAAGAAGAAAAGCAACAGAAACGGCATATAAGTACGTGATATTTCTGGAAAAATTGAATAAGAAAAAAATTAAGCCTACCAGTCAAGGAAAATTACTTGCTATACTAAAACTTGATGATTTACCGGAAGACTCTGGTAATATAACTGTCAAACTCAAATAATTAAATGAACAAATATTAAACCAATTCTGGTGAAAAAAATCCATTTATGAAGGAAGATAAAAACCTATATCAACTCTTTGAAGAATCTTCCTTTTTTTTGTCATAGTGTTCAGGTGGATTTAGACAAGAAAATTGTTATCGATTTTGGAACTACTTACTTAAAAATTTAGAACTCATCAACTATTCTGTATCTGAGTTTGAGAAACTACCGGAAGAAATATTTAACGAGCTACATGAAGATAAAGAAAATAAATATAGAACTTCAAGCTCCATCCTTTTTGCGCAGTCCATAATTGAACTACCAGAAATTATCGAATCTTATAGTTTCCTTGCAAAACATAACCAAATCGAGTGTGATTATGTTGAAATTGAAGATTTATATAGGAGGTTTGCGTACCTAATGTATGCTACTGATACTTCTCATTTAGAATTAAAAGGCTCATTGATTCATTGCCTGCCAAGAAAAATAGTCCAGCAATTTGAAATTAAACCAATCCGAAATGGCCTATCCAGGTTTTCCTTAATTATTTCCGGGGGGTTAGCAAAAGAGAATCATGCAACGTTTGAAAATCTTGATTTTACCAGCTTAGGTCCTGATAAATTGCAGTTAGAAACAGCCACAGCTGTTGAACATCCTTTAGGATATGAAAAACCTGTACTGTTTAAAATAATTCAACCATATAGTGCCATAATTCTTGTGCCAAAGGATGTTGAGGACAAAGCGAAAACAATACTATTGAAAAGTGGGTTCATTCTTTCTCAATAAATTAATTATGACTGATAACCAATCATCAAACACACTGGAGAACTTAATTCTCTTTGAAATGAAGGGAAAAAGCCATGCTATCGAAATTTACGATCGAATTTTATGGATTATCAGAACTGGCTATTTTACTTTATTCTTTGGAGGTTGGGCTTTAATTTTACAAGGTTTTTTCGATAAAGACACATCTTTCGAAAATATAAAATCCATTCTTATTGGCTTTTGTATCTTATCTATTTTCATATCAATTGGAGGCTACCTAACTGATATAAATTATTTAAAGGGTAAATTCAGAGTTATAAACGATTTGGATAAATTAATTAAATGGACCCTCATAAACAAAGCTACCGTTTCTGAAAATGAGCAATTAAAGGAAGAAGATTTAAAACTCTTGAAAAACCTTCTTACAAACTCAGGAGACTCAGGTACCAGAGAATATTTGACCCCAGGCTACAAAACTGCAAAAAAATCAATTCTACTATTATATGCTGGTAGTATTATTTCCATTCTTTTAGTGGTTCTTTTATTAAGGCAGATTTATTGAGAAGTGTGTGAAAAAAAGACCACTTCTATCCCACCAAGAGTCCACTATGCCTTTATTTAATATTCCAATTCATTGCAGAAAAGCTTTCCAAGTATTATCCGCTGAATAAATGCCCCCTTTTTTGTTTCTCCACTATGTCTGATTTTTACAATTCCTAGGTGTATGTCCACCTTAATTTTGTACTAACATCCCCCGGTAGTCATCTTACTTTCTTTAACCCGGAAATGCCGAAGCCCCTCCACTTCAAACCATTTCTCCAAAACCTATCATTATGAAATTCAAATTTGTATCACTCAGCTTGATTTTTGCATTCATCCTTTTGGGATGTGCCAAAGAAGAGAACCCCGCCACACGAGAAACCGAAACCGACAGCAGCGAGATGGAAGCCCGAATGAACCAGGCCATTGAAGAAATTGAACTCGATTACAGAGAAGTTATCCAAGAAGTTGATGATCTCGACGAGAGATTTGTCACTTATATTGAAGCCGGTTCAGTTGATGCTCTGCAGGATGCGCTTAACAATGCACATCGGTTCCAGCGAATCATTTTCCGCAGTGGAGATCATTATGAATATTCTACCGTTGTGATTGAAAAAACAGTTCATATCGTGGGAGAGCCGGGAGCAGTCCTTTATTTTGACAACGAATTTCCAGGTTACATTGAAAACCTTCCTGTAAAAACAGGCATTCATTTAAAAAACGCTTCAGGCTCAAGAATTGAAGGCCTCGACATGCGCCCGATGGTCACACCTGGTACCATGGCCATTTTCCTGGACGACTCTCCCTATTGTAAAATAGTAAATAATACCATGACGGATTTCATCTACCCTCTTTGGGCAAGTAATGGTTCCGACAGAGTATCTGTTTACGACAACGTCTTGACCGGAATTGGAGGTTCCGGCT
>QQUB01000292.1 GCA_008501835.1 Bacteroidota bacterium | reverse complement strand
CCCCTGTCCGCAATGCTTATTTTCATTTCACTCTAAATTGATCATTAAAAAATTAAACACCATTTAATGTACAATGGCGTCAAGCGTCCATTTACAGATTTTATTTAAGATCAATTGGCATCAGAAAAAGACGGTGTATATAAGGCACCCAGTTGAATAATCAGGTAATTTTTTGACTGTTACCAGAGTACAGAACATATTCAGGATAGAATTATCCGGGAAGGAAACCTCCGAGGTTTTGGGTACCTGAAAGCAGATTTATGGAAAAATTTATCCGAAACTATAATTGAAACCTCGGAGATTTTTCCAAAATCAAAGTTTTGCCCTGAACTTAATACTTAAAATTAAAGGTTTTTCCTGAACCAGTCCAGTAAAAATTAATACTGCATCAAAACCTCCATTCTGTGAGCGAAGTACTCATTATCAGGCATAAGCGTTAACGCTTTGTTGGCCATTTTCCTGGCTTTGACGTAGTCACCCTCCTGGAAATAGTAGGTGGATGCAGAGGCATAAACAGTGGTGAGCCACATATCTACACGATCAACCCTCCCATATTTGGAAAGATGGCTCTCAAATACTGACATCGACCTGATGGCATTTTCCTCCTGCTGGTTTTCAAAGAAGTGACGTACACGGAGCGAATGGAAGTACAACCTTCGATCCTGAACTTCGGGTTTGTATTCCAAAAAAGGATATTTCTCAATGAATTGATTCAATTGAATTATGCCTTTTTCATAGTTCCCTATCTTGTGAAGAGTTTCCATGAGAAAACCTGTCAAGGCATTTTGTACAGCTTCCTCATTAGGCCATTGACGATAGATGAGATCAATGTATTTCACCAAACTGTCCTTGTGGTTATGGACAGCATAATAATGGGCAAGTTTCACATAATAGACCCTGTCGATACTTTCCATCAGTTCAGGATCATTCTTCAATTGCTCTGAAAAATGCCTGTGAAAGGGATGCAGTGCATCCGGATCCTGTTTTTGAATGATCTGGTAATCAGCGATTTTGGTAAAAACACTTACCAGTTCATGCTTAACTTCGACAACCGGATATTGCTTATACAAGTTAAACAGGTCTGTCAAACCGGCAATAGTCCTGAAGTTGATCCGGCGGGCCAGTTGAAACATACAGGCTTGCCTGATAACTCCGTTCCTTGGCAGTGGATAGAGCAATTGAGCTTTCTGCAAACGATTCATTGAAGCTATATAATCCTTCTGCTGATAATAGTCCAATGCCTCGTTATAATACATATTCCCCGCCAGCTGTCCGGGAGAAATGATTCCGTTTTTGTCTTTGTAAAACTTATTAAAAAGAATCTCATCATCCATTTCAGTTTCCTGTGGACTTAGCATTTTTAAATCCTTGAGCAATTGGCTGTAACTGGATTGAAAACGCACCTCAGCTGATGGATCAGGGGTTTCAAACACCGGCAGTTTTTTTCCCTCCATTTTCAGGATTGTGGAAATAAAAAGGCCATCGTGCCTCATTTCGAAAGGCAGCTGAAAATGTTGTAAAACCAAAGCTACAAGTGCAGCTCTGGTGGCATCGTTATATGTTCCGGTTTTGAAAAGTTGTTCAAAGCTTACGTAGGGATCATATTTTTTCAGGAAATTAGGTTCCAGGTATTGTCTCAGTAAATCAACCGTTTTGGCAGGAGATTTTTTACCAAATTTTTGAGCTTCAAGATTTGCGAATAGGGTATTCAGCTCCAATTTGATGTAGTCCAATGCATTCTGATCATTTTGTGGAGCCGTGGCCAGATATAATTTAAGATGATCTTCAACTCCATTACCAAACGGAGCATTGAGCACGGAGGCTTCAAACTGGCTGTGAAAGACGAGGGCGTTTTCATTATTGGCATACTGGCCCATCAGGGAATGAGCGAAAAACAGTGAAAAAAATATCAATCTAAATTTCATAAACCGGGATTTGTCATGCAATTGAATCAATTTGGTGTTAAGGGCCATTCAGTTCAATTACACTAATGCAGTTAAAGCAAAAAATATTTTCCAATATTGATGTTTATTCACTATCTGCTCCTTAAAAACCCTTCAAAGTTACAATTTTTTAATAAAAAAACCGATGAACCAAAAATTGTGGTTCACCGGTCCGAAGTTATCTACAAAAAATTTTATCCAGGGAATTCGAAAAGGGGAACGAGTTTCAGGATTCTCCCTGGACGTGTTTCAGTGGGTTCCAAATAAGTTTCAGATTTGTATCATGGAGAGAGGTTAATTTAAAGGGTCATTTCCAAATCCCCTGTGAAACAACCTGAAACTTCTTGAAACCGTAAAGCCCTTACCTATGCCCGGGCTTTTTTACGTGTAGTTTCGGCGATGCTATTTGCGCCCGATTTAACTTTTTTAATATTCCAAACAGGATTGAATTGATCATCATCATGGCTAAAGCGACACAAAACGGTATCTCCATTTGGTTGAGTATACTCAAAGGACCTGTTGCGATACTGACGGTTGCTGGTAAGTTCGGCATGAAATACACGTTCCAAATTCCCGGAAGGTGTCTGAAAATAATATGCCTTTTCAATGCCTGCAGCACAGCCGATAGTCATGGTGCTTACCTCTACGATCAAAGCACCTTTACACGGTTGGTCCTTCAATATTCTCAGCAGGGTACTGGAGGCACACTCTTCAAAGACACACAAACCGGGAACAGTCGTTTTGGTCAGTAACTTTCCATTTCGGACAATTCTGATCTCCGCATTAATATCTTTAGTGCTTTTTCTAATGTGATCCCCGATGCCTAACATGGCCAGGTCCTTTATTCCATCTCCATCGACGTCCTCGAATTGCCAGCTTTTGGCAATATAGGCTCCCCAGATATAACCATTGAAGTATTTTCCGGAGGCATCTGAACCACTGACATGGTACCAAAGGTCATGATAACCGTTTATCTCATCTTTGGGCAGTTCCTCCATCTCATCCACAATATTTACAATGCGGTAGCCCATTGGCAGGCAAGTCACCGTTTCTGATTCCAGGCAGGCACCTTCTCTGACTGAAACTTCCGAAAAAGTAAACAATTCAGCTCCATCAGAATACAGGTTGTTCACCTGTGATCGTTCATGGAACCACTGATAATAATCTTCGTAAGCTCTGTCAACAAATCTGACTTGAGGAAACAAATACGATTGGCTGAAGCATACGATAGCAGCTATTACAAAAAATTTTCTCATGGTGTAGGATTGAATTATGTTTTGTAAAGCCTTGCTTCATTAATTCTTGTTTCGTTTTGATTGGATAGTTCTATAAACTCTTCAGAACTTTGAAATATTGCCTGTCAGCTTAACATTTTTTAACAAATTTTATTCTGAATAATCCCAAATTCACCTATTTAAATCATTATCTTTGAACGTTTAGCTTTAAAGCCAACCGTTTACACTTTAAAAGGAAATACCAGATAAATCTGTTAATCATGTCAGAAGCCCAGTTAGTAAGGAAGTTTTACGAGGCATTCCAGCGCCTGGATGCAAATACCATGGCCGAATGTTATCATGATGAGGTGGAATTTGAAGACCCTGCATTTGGACAACTTCAAGGAGAGCGGGCAAAGGCCATGTGGAAAATGCTGTGTGGCAATGCAAAAGACCTGGAAGTGCAGTTTGAAATTCTCAAGGCCGGATTTGGAAAGGCTAAAGTTAAGTGGGAAGCTCATTACACTTTTTCACAAACAGACAGGAAGGTCCACAATATAGTTGAGGCTGATCTCACCATTGAAAATGGAAAGATCATAAAACACATCGACCATTTCAATTTGCGGAAATGGTCGATCCAGGCCATGGGCCTGACGGGAAAAGTCTTAGGAGGCACTGCCTTTTTCAAGAGAAAACTGCAGCAACAAACCAATCGACTTCTCGATAAATTTATCTCCAGAAATTAATACTACTCGAAAAGAGAATCTACAAATGCTCTCTTATTAAAGATCTGCAATTGTTCGATTCCTTCACCGACACCAATATATTTGATCGGAATTTTGAACTGATCGGAAATACCAATGGCTACTCCACCTTTAGCAGAACCATCTAACTTTGTCAATGCCAGTGAAGTCACATTAGTGGCGTTGGTAAAATGAGTGGCTTGTTCAATGGCATTCTGTCCTGTGGTAGCGTCCAGTACGAGTAAAACTTCATGAGGAGCTGTCTCCATTCTCTTCGAAACGGAGTTACGGATTTTCGTCAGCTCTTTCATCAGATTGATCTTCGTATGAAGACGTCCTGCCGTATCAATAATCGCAACATCACAATTATTATTCATTGCATACTGTACCGTTTCATAGGCAACAGCAGCAGGGTCTGTATTCATGCCTTTGGAGTAAAAGTCGCAACCAACTCTTTCAGCCCAGATGCCCAGCTGGTCTACTGCAGCTGCACGGAAGGTATCGCCTGCACCAAGAACAACTTTTTTACCTTGTTTTTTATACTGGTGTGCTAATTTGCCGATCGTGGTGGTTTTTCCAACTCCATTTACACCAACAACGAGAATCACTGCAGGAACATCTGTTGTGGGCAGGGTATAATCTTCAAGATCCTGGGAATTGTTATTCTCGGCCAGCAACTGAACGATCTCATCCCGTAGGATTTCGTTAAGCTCATCTGTTCCAAGGTATTTATCCTTAGCCACACGTTCCTCAATACGCTCGATGATCTTAACCGTTGTATCCAAACCAACATCAGAAGTGATCAGAACATTTTCCAATTCATCCAGAACCTCCACATCCACCGTTGATTTTCCGGCAACGGCTTTGGATAGTTTTCCCAGAAAGGAAGTTTTGGTTTTTTCGATTCCTTTGTCGAGGTCTTCCTTTTTCTCTTTATTAAAAAATTTATTAAAAAAACTCATGTTGGCTTTGTTGACTTAATTTTGAAATTCGCCTCAACACAAAAAGGCTTTCCTTATAACAAGAAAAGCCTCTTTGGGTTCATTGCTGAAAATGAATAATTATTTCTTAGCGAGATATTCTTTAACCTCATCCTTGTGGATCATCACCTCTTTGTAAGAGTATTTTCCGGTTTTTTCATCCTTGATACTCTTAACAACTTTTACGTAATCACGACCTGAGTTGGCGTTAGCTTTACGTTGGGCAATTCTCGCGTTCTTTGATACTTTAGCCATTTCTATTTATTTTTTGAAAGTTTTCTGGTTATAAAACTACGAATTTGACTCAATAGTTCAAAACCTTACTTGATTTCTCTGTGAACAGTAACCTTTTTCAGAATCGGATTATACTTTTTCAGCTCCAATCTGTCAGGGGTGTTCTTACGATTTTTTTGAGTTACATAGCGTGATGTTCCAGGCATACCTGAATTCTTGTGCTCTGTACACTCCAAAATAATCTGCTGACGATTTCCTTTACTCTTCTTGGCCATTTTACTTTAAGATTAAATGGTTTATAATTTGACGCCGGTATCAATACCCTTGCGCTCTAATTTTTTAAGATAAGCGTATACGCCTAATTTATTGATGTTGCGCATTGCTTTAGCGCTGATCTTGAGGGTAATCCACTCCCCTGTTTCAGGAACGAAGAAACGTTTCTTCTGAATATTTGGAACAAAGCGACGCTTAGTTCTTCTTTTCGAGTGAGAAACATTGTTTCCGGTAATTGGACGCTTCCCTGTTAATTGACAAACCTTTGACATGATTACGTATTAAAGTTTATTCCTTTCTAGTTGTGACTCCGGCAGGATTCGAACCTGCAACCTTCCCGGCACGTTGTGCCGCGGATGCTCTATCCAGTTGAATCCAAGTTTGAGTCTTTTCAAACTTAGTGACTCCGGCAGGATTCGAACCTGCAACCTCCTGATCCGTAGTCAGGTGCTCTATCCAGTTGAGCCACGGAGCCTGTTGATTCTCAAGGAGTTATGAGCTTTCGCTCTCTCTTTGTATTTCAAATTCTGCTAACATTCCTGCTAACGGTCTGCAAATGTATGACGATTTTTACAAAAAACAATAGGATAATAAAAAAAATTCCCAAAAAACTCATCATCTTGACAAATCCCTCAATTTAGCCTCAGCGATATAAAGTTTGTCATTCAAGTCATTTATTGTTGAGGAGAGACGATCATTTTCCTTGTATGCTTCAATATTCGCATTTCTTATGATTGTCATCTTTTCCTCCCTCTCTTCTGCACCAGCATCCCAATCATATTTCGCTTGATTCAATCTTAGTTGTTTTTCCCTGATTCCCATTAAGGCTTCTCGTACCTTGAAATCAAACCTATCGTCTCTCACTTGCAGAAGCTTCGACTCAATATCTAGTATCTCATGTTTTTGAGCTATACCCTCCTTTTGGATTTCCATGAGTTTCAAAGTAACATCTATCATGGATTTGTCATAAGCTGTTTGGTTCGCTATAGCTGTCACTTCTAAAAGTTTCTGAGCAATCTCAATATCTTTCTCTCTTAGTTGTATAACTATCTGTTTCTCCCTCATGTTCATTTCATGCCCTACTTTTTCAATCTTCCATTCCATTTCTCTTTCTCTCATGGTTAAATCTTGATCCATCTTTTCGTACTTCCAATCCTTTTCTCTCTCCTCCTGCTCTTGTTGCTTTCTTATGTACTCAGAGTAAAAACCTCTATCATGTTCTGGCTCTTCTTCATCAACTTCAAGTAATTCATCCAACAACTTATTTTTCTCTAAATTCAACCTCTTTTCTACCAACTTATCTAGCTGTTCAGGCGACACTCTCATTAGTTCGTCAAACTGGCCCTCTATCAAAGCTTGAACCATTACCTTCATTATCTTGTTTAGGGGGTCATTATTGGGAGATAGAAACTCCTCAAAGATGGGAATAAAAACATTACCTAGTAATAACTGAGTATAGGCTACAAACTCTCTACTCGCTGGGTTTGTGATTCTTCCGGCATTATACAATTCTTTCAGTGTCCAAAAGTCAAACTGGCTGTTGTGATCGTGCTTATCAAAATATGGATTTCTTTCAATATCTAGCCAGTCATAGAATTGATATTTTTTTCTCATAACGACATAAAGTTTATCCAGTAGAACATAGCATGTACCTCCCTTGCCAATTGTTCGTTCCCAATATCAATAGTTAGGGAGCCTCTTGAGATTGGTTGATTGTTCCCTTCTTTGATAGAAACCACACCACTTCTTGGCTCTATTCCTACGCCATAACGATGGTTTTTTGTTTCAACATATAAAAGTACATGGAGAAGACTTGTTACTCCATGAATAGTAACAGTCTTATGGGTTCCAGAATATTGGAAGGTTCCATCTCTCGTAGAGCATCTATAATTTAGGTTTAAAAATATTTTTTCTAGTCTTCTGAATGCACTTTGTAAATCATTTGGTTTGTAGTACGCCAGTTCTCCAAAGCTGGGTTCAATTTGTTTCAACATAATAATAAGGTTTTTAAAGCTTATAGATCGACAACTAAAATACACAATTTCAACGTTACTATAAAGGAAACATTGTAGAACATTATATATATTGTAAATTGTATGCTGAATTATACACTAGATTATGGATGTACTGATAGGTTATGCTGATATAGACATTGATTATGTGATTGATAAGATGAATAGACACTGTCGATCAGTCGATAAAAAACTCAGAAAAGTTGATATTCTCACAGGTACAAACAACAGCAATTACCATGATCAATTGATAGCTAAGCGTGGGTTTACCTTTGATGAATATCTGTGGTTATTCGATGGAGGACTAGACGAAAGGCAGTATCACAATTATCCAGTTTTTAATTTCCTCAAAATAGTAACAGATGTCCAAAGAAGGTATTTTACTGCTAGGTATGAGAGAACTACGGAAGACTATCTGAAACTGATACAAAAAATTAAAAACCCGACCATTGAGAGCTTTTTTAGTGGTAAGTTAGGGTTTTATGTGCCAATATCTGATAGGAAGAGACACACAATCATACTAGGTGCTACTGGTTCTGGAAAGACGGTAATGGCTAAGAATCTCTACTATCACACTCAAACCCTAACTAATCACTCTATAGTCTGTATTGATCCTCATGGCGATCTTGCAAGAGACATACTTTGGTTTGATACAAATAGAGACAGCGACAAACTGATCTATATTGATCCTGCCCTTGAGAAAGGATTTACCTGTGTTATAAACCCACTACAACTAAAGGATAGATCAGACGAGAACGTTGAAGTATTTACAGAGCATATAATAGATGTGATAGAGCAAACGATGCCTCGTAATGCTTCCTTTACTGCACAGATGGCTACAATCTTAGCTCCTTGTGTCCATGTCCTTTTAAAGAAAGGAGATGCCACTTTCCATGACCTTCAACGCTTCATGGATGATGATCGCAACGCTGATCTTGTAAAGCTTGGTTTAGAGTCTGACCACAGAGCCTTCTTTGAAAATCTGTTCTTCTTTAAAAAGTACGCTACCAGTAAGGAAAGTATAGCCACAAGAATACAACAGCTTCTCAACGTAAGACAATTCAGACAGCTAACTTGTGGTAAATCTACTATTGATCTTGAGTCGGCTATGAATCGAGGTAAGCATGTTGTAGTGAACCTCAGTAAAGCAAATGTAAGTGAAAAAATAGTACCAGTTATCGGTAGGTTCATCGTTTCAATGATGCTGGGGTATGCTTTCAAACGTGCGAGAACCGATAGTTATCGCAGACCGACTTTCCTTATGATGGATGAATGGCAAAACTTCACATCCAACAAAGTCCAGGTCATTCTTGATGAAGCAAGAAAGTTTGGTTTGCATCTTGTTTTGATCAACCAATTCATTGATCAAATCACAGACAATGAACTAAAAAAATCTGTCAAAGCAAACACCAATGTAAAGATTATAGGAAAGACTGACTACAGTAATTTCAACTACTTTCGAGACAGCTATGGATATACAGAGGAGAAAGCTAGAGAGGTACATGGCAAGATCAAAAACTTTCATTTCCTTGTAAAGTCGGGAGACAAAAACCCTCGTATCATCAATGGAAGTGCAGAGATAGAAAAGCAAAAATACAAGCTAACAAGAGAGGAGTTTGAAAGCTTAAAAAAGAAAATACTCCAAAAATACTATGTACCTATTGGAGAAAATAGACAACCAACAGTAGATGACTTAGCCCCTAAATATGGTAGATAATGCGAAATAGATTTACACAAAAACAAGAGTTGATATTGCTAGCTCTGGCACGATTCCAGATGCTTACCTACGATCATATAAAGCAGCTCTATATAGACAAGCATAGTTCTAATATCCATAAAGCTTTAAGACCGCTTAGAGAAACCCGAAGGAAACTTGTAGATGCTGTTTATATTGTCGATGCTCACGATAACAAAGTAGGTATCAAAAAGGAGCTTATGTTTTACCTCACAGAAAAGGGAGCTAATTTTCTGATTGACGAACTTGAATACCCACCAGAAAAAATTAAACGACCAAAAGGTAGAATAGATTTGCTTACCTCCGACAGCCATCACAGGAAACAAATGATTTCTTGTGTGATTGAGTTGTTCGCTTCAGCAGAGAAAAAACAAATTTTGTGGCATGACTTCTATTTCGAGAAAAACAGAAATAGAAGAAAAACAAGAATAGACCTAGACAAAGGCTACATCGAAGCTGATATGTTCTTTCTTCTTGAAAGAGAAAAAAACTACCTATTTGGCTTGGAATATGAAAGGAAACCAGATGTAAAAAGGATAGTCGATAAAATCTATAAATACGTCCATGCCATCGCTCAAGGACAGCCCACTACCTATCTAGTATCGCAAGGCAAAATGAAATTTCAGCGAGACATGGCAGTGCTCTATATCTTCGAGGATCAGGTCAGGATGGAGTCTGTAATTGACAGGTTAGCTACTGATCCAATTTTCAAAAAATACGAAAACTATTTTTTCTTCAAATCATACGATGAAGTAAGAAGGGGTGATTTCTTTGAGGGCTGGTTGAATGTATATAAGCAGAGGGTATCTATGTTTTAAAGCAACCTTGCTTTGTATGCACAGTAAGCAAAAGCTCTAGCAATAAACTCAATTCGTGGTATAAATTTCTGATCAACGAAAAACTTGTTACCACTGTTTACCATGACCATCTTCTCTCCATAATAAGTCATCACACTCATCCACTTGTTTCCATCGCAGTAAATATGGATTCTATCCTCTTGAATTTCGATAGATGTTAATTCTTTGAAATCAATAAACCCAGTCGATTCTTGTTCCCTTCCATGTTCATCAATAAAAGTCCTTGAAAAAACACATTTCGTAACGCCGACATCCATACGACGGTGACGCTTATGGTCTAATTTTGTATAAATCCAGCTACAAATATCTTTAATAATTGTTTCTTCCCTAACATCTATAACTCCCTCAAACATTTCCTTATTTTCTTCTAAGAAGGCTTGATTTTCTTCTCTTTCAATTAAATACATAATCAAATTTTTATCGGTTTGCTCTACCATACAACACCATCAACCCTATAGCTGGAAATGCCCAAATAAACAGACTCCATAGAAGAGTCCACTTGAAGCCTGAAACATTGAACTCACCTCTCTTTATCCAAAAATAAATCAGACCAGCAAACTGCTGTAGTCCATAGATCATGTAAATTGTATCATTTTCCATTTTATTAGAGGTTTTATTTTCTAGGCTTGTCATAAAATTTCTCTAAAGAAAGTTTGATCATTTCACACCTCGCCGCAGCCTTATCATCAAAAAAAAGCTTACTCCCATAATAATTGTATATATGTTTCCCATTTTCATCAAGTAAATACAATCGTCCCTGAAGAACTGTTTGGTATCTATATATCTTACCGTTGAATCGGACAACATAATGTCTACCCTCTGCCCAAACACCATTTAGTGCTATATCTTGATCGTCCCTAGTATACTCTAGTATGAAGTATGGGTATGGAGCAAGATGTTGCCCATTCACAAAGAAATTATATCTTTCTTCTATCCAACCAGGCATTTTATCTGCATGTCTTAACTCCCACCGATAAATATCTCCATCAATATTGACACTGCAATTTTGATTCAAATTTTGAGAAAATCCAATAAGAGAAAAAAAGAGAAAAAGGAAGGTTAGGACAGCTTTCATAATTTGCGGGTTTTACAATAAACCCCAAGAATATAAATATTTTAAATACAAAGAAGTGACATTTGTCACCTTATATCAAGACTTTTGTCATTGTGTCAATGGCAACAATCACCACTCACATTAAACAAACCAATAAATCCTTTCGTCAGTCGTGTTTTCGTTTGGCTCTTTGGAGTCTGGTTCAACTCGACATGATTTTTTACAGTGATGAAAAAACCGCTCAATAACTAAGCGGTGTTTCGTGGGTTATTTGGATTTACGTTGTGTCTTTCTAAGATAGCTCTACAATGATTTGCTCACTCATGGCAATTTTTCAAGTTTGCTTGTTTTGTTTGTTCGTCAATTTCGTCTTGAGCCTTAAAATCTTTTCGTAACTGCTGGAATATTCTTATTTGAGCGTACAGGGTTCTCACTTTAGTCAATGGAAGC
>QQUB01000648.1 GCA_008501835.1 Bacteroidota bacterium | reverse complement strand
TGTGTAGGTCAAATTACAGGTGACGGATACTTATTATTTCTTGCAATGGATTGACAAAAAATTGTTTGCATTGACTGTGGACTGATTACTGTAGACTGCATTTGTTGATCTGTGAGCAACAAAAAGCTTATTAAGGGGGAACTCTTTCTCCGCGGAAAGAGTCCCTCTTAATAATGCTTAATTATAGAAGGTTACTCTTAGGTAGCGGATACTTGAACTTCTACTTCAACGCGGGCACCATCGCCACATCTTTCAGCGTCTACTGCGAAAACAGAAGTTTCGAATCTTTCTTCCAATTCTACGATTGAGATTGAGTTAAGAACATTGTTGTCCATTGTAATAAAATTTAAAAAGGTTAATAAAAGTGTTAATAGAAATTAATAGTAGCAGGGTACTTGATTACGTTGGAGATACTTCTACGCGAACACGTACGTCAGCATCGTCACCACATCTTTCAGCGTCCATTGCAAATACAGAAGTTTCGAATCTTTCTTCCAATTCTACGATTGAGATTGAGTTAAGAACATTGTTGTCCATTGTTGTAAAAATTTAAAAGGTTAAAAAAATTGATAATTCGTTAATCGTTGATTACTTAGGAGATACTTCTACAGTTACATCTACTTCAGCATTGTCTCCGCATCTTTCAGCGTCTACAGCAAAAACAGAGGTTTCGAAACGATCTTCCAATTCTACGATTGAGATTGATTTAAGAACATTAAAGTCCATTGGTAAAAAATTTAAAAGGTTAAAAAAATTATGTTGTACCCGATACATTCGATTTTTTTTAAGAATAATCAGGCTGTTAAAACCTTTTGTTGTGTGGTGATCAGTTGCCTGAAATCACCGGTTTTTCCTTTAGGAAATTAAGAGGCTGTACTTGCTTCTTCCAAAGCGTTGAACTTAAGTGTCAATTCTGCAAGGGAATTAACATTGACAAAAGTGTCTTCGCTGAATTCTGTTGGCGGGATATCGTACTTTTCAGACAATACCGTTGCGATTTCCAGAATGACTAGGGAGTCTTCAATAATACCTGGTTCTGTTTCTGTTCCAAAGAAGCTTTGATCGTCCTGAATGTCTTCCGGTTGAATATCCAGACAAAGTACATCTATTATGACCTCCTTGATTTCTTTTTTGATTTCCGTTAAATTCTTCTCCATGATTCAATATTTTTAGTGAGTTAACTAATGTGATTTTTTTAATACTATGCTTGACATATTACCGCCAAAAGCAAAGGAATTTGATAATGCATAAGTAATGTTGTGTTCAACCGATTTCCCGGGTATCTTTATGTTTTTGTTGGGAGTATCCAGGAAATCTTCGTTGGTAACATTTATGTTAGGCGGGATGAAGTTGTGCTCCATTCCCAGGATGGTGGTAATCAGTTCCACACTTCCCGCGGCTCCCAGGCAATGCCCCGTCATACTTTTTGTGGAGCTTACATAAATGTCCTTGTCCTGAGTAGATTCTTCCATCAACAATTCAATCCCTTTCAATTCGGTCGGGTCATTGACCTTGGTTGCTGTACCGTGTGCGTTGATGTAGTCAATTTCATCAACGGTTATATTTCCTTTGTTTAAAGCCTGTTTCATGCATTCATACACAGAACTGCCGTCTTCTTTCACTGCAGTAGGGTGGTAAGCTTCATTCAGGAAGTGGTAGGAAACGACCTCTGCATAAATGTGTTTGTTTTTGCGTTGGGCAGATTCCAGGTTTTCCAGAATCAGGAAAGCTGAACCATCTCCGAGCATCAATCCTTCTCTTGTTTTTGAGAAAGGTTTACAGTCTGTGGTCGATAAGGCCTGGAGGCAATTGAATCCACTGAAAGCCAATTCAGAGAAAATATCTACTCCGCCCGCAATAACCAGATCCGCTTTTCCAGCCCGGATCATATCCATGCCTCTTCCAACTGAGTTGGTACTGGCTGAACATGCTGTTGAGATGGTGCTGGTCGGCCCCTGGATTTTAAAGAATTTGGCGATTTCACCCGTGATGGTTTGCGTTGAGTGTGAAGCCAGATCCATGGAAGCTTCCGAAATAGTTGCATCGGTAATATACTCCTTGAAAAAGGTGGCAAAAGTGTGACTGGCACCAATGGTAGATCCAATAATCAGGGCGGCATCCTTAAGTTCCTCCTTGGTTAGGTTTGCATCCCTTACCGCCTGGTCAATACTGTAGATCGCGCAATTGGTCTGCAAGGTAGCATCCTCACCCGTGATGTTTTCCAGCGTATCCTGTGGGATAACACATGCACTCTGGTTTCTGAAAAACGGGTGGCTGGTATCAATCCTTTCCAGTAGCTTTTTGCCTGATGTCCCTTGTTGCAAGGACTCCAGATGCTCTCTTACATCGTTACTGATAGAGCTTAATATACCTATTCCGGTGATGGCTATTCTGTGGTTCATGATAGTATTAATTTACCCGGAGATGCCTCCGTCGATGATAATTTCCTGTCCTGTCAGATATTCGGGAGCGGTGGAGCCCAGGTAGTGTACCAGGTGGGCAACTTCTTCTGACTTACCCATCCGCTTGTAAATACTGTTGTCAATTCGCAGCTTGTAGTACTTTTCAGGAACTGATTTGGTGCTGTCGGTTTCTACAAAACTTGGTGCAACGTTGTTGATGACAATGCCCATGGAGCCGATCTCCTTCAGAATTGATTTTGAGAGAGCGACCACAGCTGCTTTTGAAGCTGCATAGGGTGAGTGTCCAGGGTTTCCCTTTGATCCGGATAGTGAGGTTACATTGACGATTCGTCCTCCTTTGTTTTTGATGAAAATCGGCAGTATTGACCGGTAAGCATTCACCACTGACTTGAGGTTCAGATCCATCATGCTCCAGAAATTGTCATCTGAGCAAAAGATAAATGGTGCTGCTTTACCATGGCCACCGGTATTGTTGACCAGTG
>QQUB01000715.1 GCA_008501835.1 Bacteroidota bacterium | reverse complement strand
ATAAAGCCACGAAACCAATAAACGTGACATTTTTTTAACGACTTTTTGGTTGAATTTCCTAAATTTAAGCAAACTAAAAATCTGGATTTGAGCAAAAGAAACCGTGGTAAACAACCTAAAGATGATCAATGGTTTGCTCCAAAATGGCATCCTGTTTTAACACAGGCTGCAGATGATTTTGGTTATCTGCGCTCCCGGCAATATTCCGATAGCGCCATTCTAAGAGTGGTGGGTGATCGGTACAAGCTCAATAAACGCCAGCGAAATGCCTTACTCAGGATCGCCGCCAGCGATCAGGAGGTTCTCCAACGGAAAAAGTCCATGTGTTCCCCTGCAGACCTGCAAGGCCGAAAGGTTGAAATAGATGGGTTCAATTTATTGATCTTGTTGGAATGTGCCCTTTCCGGAGGTTTTGTCTTTAAAGCCAGGGATGGCACTTACCGGGATATTTCCAGCGTGCATGGCTCTTATAAGCGGGTTGTAAAGACCGAAAAGGCAATGGTCCTGACGGGCAAGGCTCTTCAGGGATTGGGGGCCAGCTCAGTGATGTGGTATCTGGATAAACCAGTATCCAATAGTGGTCGTCTTAAAACCATGTTGCGGGAACTAAGTGAGCAATATGATTTTCCCTGGGAGGAACAATTGGTCTATAACCCTGATAAAGTACTTGCCGAAAGTGAGAACATTGTCATCACAACCGACAGTTGGATACTGGATAAGGTGGAAAATTGGTTTAACTTTGGGGCCTGGTTGTTTGATGTCCATTTAAAGGATCAGGCAAACCATTTTGAAATAATACGTTGTTAGAGCGTGCGCTCAATTAAAATCATCAAAAAATGGCGAAAAACGAATTTGACAAAGGCAAAAAATTCTCATTTAAAGATAGCGTTGCTTATGCTGAACAGGCAATTGTGAGTAAACACGTGCTGAGAAAAGAGACCGGGAATATATCCCTCTTTGCTTTTGATAAAGGTGAAGGATTAAGTGAACATACTGCTCCTTTTGATGCAATGGTGACTATAGTGGATGGAAGAGCTGATGTTATCATTGATGGTGAATCCAATATCCTGGAAGCAGGAGAAACGATTGTGATGCCCGCGAATATTCCCCATGCCCTCAAGGCTGTGGATAAATTCAAAATGGTGCTTACCATGATTAAAAGTAAATGATTTTGGGAACCCCTAATTCCTCTGTTTGCAGGGTTTAGAACAGAATCCGTAAAAGGGTATTTATCCATTTTTCCTTATTTTTGAACAAAAGATATCTTCGGTTAACCAAAATACATCCATTGATTCTTTCTTTTCAATGAACGAGTTTCTCTCCTGTTCATACAACTTTCCGGTTCAATTTTTGGTTTTGGTAATTTTGATCCGTGGGAAAATTTAAACATATCGAAATGGTCGATCAAAAGGTAATCACACAGACACCAGCAAAAGAAATCATAGCTTTATTTGAATTGCAAAAGGCTCACCAGTTCGAAGTTGGGAACAGGACCGCTGCTCAGCGAATTGCCTCCCTCAAAAGGTTGCATAAAGCCGTATTACATTACCGGGATGAGATAAAGGAAGCTTTGTACAATGATTTCAGAAAGCATCCAAGTGAAGTCGATATGACGGAGGTCTATCCGGTTACGGCCTTGCTCAAACATGTGAGGAGGAATTTGTCCAGATGGATGCGAAATGCAAGGGTCAGTACACCTATTTCCTTGTTTGGTTCAAGTTCCTACATCAAACATGAACCGAAGGGGGTTGTCCTGATCATGTCGCCGTGGAATTTCCCTTTTATGTTGACACTTGGGCCGATGATCTGTGCTGTCGCTGCAGGCAATACGGTTATTGTGAAACCTTCCGAGCATACGCCCAACGCTTCGGCCATAATGAAAAAGATCATTGAGGAAACATTTTCCGAAAATGAAGTGAAGCTTATTGAAGGCGGTGTCGAAACAGCTAAAACACTGTTAAACTTGCCTTTTAATCATATATATTTTACCGGTGCACCGGAAATTGGGAAAAAAGTGATGATGGCTGCGGCCAAAAACCTGGCATCGGTTACCCTGGAGTTGGGTGGTAAGTCGCCTACCATCGTATTGGATTCAGCCAATATCGATCTCGCGGCCAGACGTATTGCTGTCGGAAAATATGTCAATAACGGACAGGTTTGCCTTGCGCCGGATTATGTATTTGTTCACGAAAGTGTCAAGGATAAATTCATTGAGGCTGTTAAAAAACACCTGAGGAGTTTTTACTCCGAAGAGGCTTCCAATGAACCTTCCTATTGCCGAATGGTCAATAACCGGCACCATGGCAGGGTTAAAGATCTTTATGACGATGCTGTCGCCAAAGGTGCTACTGTGGAAACAGGCGGACAATTTGATGATAGTCACGATTATATTTCTCCAACGGTTTTGACCAATGTACCGGAAAATTCGACTATTATGAAAGAGGAAATCTTCGGACCTGTTCTGCCTGTGATCAGTTTTAAAGATCTCAATGAAGTTATACAAAAGGTCAATTCGAAAGAAAAACCGCTGGCACTTTACATCTATGGGCGAAATCGGAAAAAGATCCGGTATATTCTCGATAATACCCGGGCAGGCGGCAGTTGCATCAACCACAATTCCGTTCACTTCTTTAACCTGAATCTGCCTTTTGGAGGTTCTAACAATAGTGGTATCGGAAAGGGCAATGGTGTTTATGGCTTCAAGGAATTTTCCAACGAAAGAGCGGTTCTGAACCAACATATACCTAATGCGATTGACCTGCTCGTGCCTCCATATAATGATTTTAAGCAGAGACTGATCGAGTTTACGGTCAAATATTTATGATCCATTTCACAATTCAAAGTAAGGACAGAACTTCTTTTAATCAAAAACACTAAATGACAGGCTTTAACCACAGGGAACACAAAGA
>QQUB01000591.1 GCA_008501835.1 Bacteroidota bacterium | reverse complement strand
GATAGGTGGGCTTTCAGTCGGTGAACCACACGAAGACATGTACCGCATCACCGACCAGGTATGCAGCATTCTCCCCAAGGATAAACCGCGTTACCTCATGGGCGTGGGCACACCGGCAAATTTACTGGAATGCATCGCTTTGGGGGTGGATATGTTCGACTGCGTATTACCAACCCGGAATGCCCGTCACGGATTGCTGTACACCTCCGAAGGTATCATCAACATAAAAAACCTCAAATGGAAAAACGACTTTTCTCCCATCGACGAGAACAGCACGGCTCCAACCAGCCGCTTCCACACAAAAGCATATTTACGCCATCTGGTGCACAGTAAGGAATACCTGGCAGCGCAGATTGCATCTATCCATAATTTATCTTTCTTCCTTTGGCTTGTTGGTGAAGCCCGGAAACATATTATCGAAGGAGATTTCCGGATCTGGAAAGATAGTATGGTTGGAAAATTGCAACAGCGATTGTAAATAAATTGAACATCATGGTTTAAAAAATCAACACACCATGATCTTAATTCTCGATTTAGACGACACCATTTTTCCGGCGACATCGCTGGACTACTCTATTTTTGATAAAGCCAAAAGCATTGTCGAAAGTTATACTATAGAAACTTTCGGGCCGGCAAAGTCTGCCAAAATTATTGAAGAGGTAAAATTGACCCCCTTTGATGTAGTAGCCAGAAAATACGATTTCCCGGAGGAAATGATCAGGCTTTTTGAAAAAGAGATCAACGCTATTGATTATAGCCTTGACATCAATGTTTTTGATGATTATCACTATTTAAAAAACCTGAATGTCGAAAAATATCTGGTCACCGCAGGCTTTAGTCGATTACAAAAAGCCAAGATCGATGCCTTGAAAATAGAATCCGATTTCAGGGAAGTTTTCATAGATGATCCTTTTGATCCCAACCGACAATTCAAACAGCAATTTTTCGAGCAAATTTTACATACTACACAGATGCCTCCCGAAAAGACCTGGGTCATTGGAGATAATCCATCTATGGAACTAAAGGCTGGAAAAAATCTCAATTTAAACACCATCCAAAGATTGAATCAAAACTCTCAAAGATCAGCATATGCCGATCATACCATTTTCAGTTTCGAAGATTTGTCGTTAATTCTAAACACAGGAAAAAATAAAATTTAATAGCCTAGTACTTTACTATCGGAATCTGTTGAACCACTTTTCCATTTTCACCTCTAACAACCATCAAATAATATCCATGAGCTAAATCGGGAAGAAAAAATTCATTTTCTCCTTTTTGCACATTCCATTTTTCGTAAACCAACTGTCCCAACACATCAATTATTTCAATATTCCCATTCACCTTCGCATCAATGAAAATCGACTTTGAAAAGGGATTAGGATATACTTTTGACATTTCTGAGTGGACTTGTTCCTCCGTAGCAGTCACTTCACAATCTGTTCCATTGAAGAAAAATCGGACAAACTTCCCGTTTTCCCGGTCTCCCTCTTCCCATATCTCCATGGTGTACTTTGCCTGTCCAGGTAATTCAGGCAGCAATAAAAAAACACTGAGAAATCCTTGCTCATTGGCCCCCAATTCAAACCCCATACTATCGACCACCGGAATATAGGCAATATAGATATCCATTACATAATGAGTCCAGTTTTCGGGTTCGCATTCCGTTGTAATTATCCAAAGAATATTACCCGCAATACTATCGTTTTGGATATCGACTGTTCCGTAATGTTCTCCTGCGTCAACATCCACATAAATGGAATCTGCCGAAATGCTGAATTGTGCCAGGGATATTTGAAAAATGAATAAAAAGGGTACTAGGAAAAGACTTGCTTTCATGGTGTTCAAATTGTTCTGATTTTCAAAAACAGGTACACAAATCTAACAATTCTGAACCGGAAAACGGGACAGTCTTTTCATCGCGGAAGAACCACCTATGGAAGTCTTTTTTTACAGCCTGAATTTTTTTGGTTAATTCATACCACTTGGACTTGTTTTTAATCTGTGAAGGATCGCACGAACCCATTCAAGTTCCTTGGACATATCGTAGCCGAGTTTTTCCAGTTCTTCCATACCCTTTTGGTATTTGAGAAATGCCGTTGTAGCCTGTCCCGGATTATCCAGCCTCATCTGCAGGATCCCTTCTTCCTTAAAAAGGTCGATTAAATTGGTAATTCCCAGGGCGTGGGCTTTTTGAATATATTCCAATGCCTTCAAATTAGAAGGTTTGTCGTTTGAAATATTACGCAACAACATTGAATACAGCAGATAATCCTTTTCCAGACAAAGTTCGTACTTATCAAGTCTTTTTACCAGGTCCAGTGATTTTTCCCAAAAGGAACCATCGTACTCCTGCCAGGCAGAATAACTAATAGCGGTGGATATCTTCTTGGTATATTCCTCTTCTGAAATAAAACTGGCCTCGCCAAGTCCTTCCATAAAGTTTTTCACTGCTTTCTTTTCAAAATCAAAACTGGCTTTTACCAATGGAGGGTTAATGAGTTCTTTTTGTTCCACCAGGTCGTGATCCATGACTATTCCGGCCACACATTTGGTAAGTACTTCCATCAGTTCTTTTTCTGTTTTGGCCTCAGCAATTTTACCTGTTGACAAAACAACTAATCCTGTTTCAAATCCAAAAGCAACCGGGTTCTGGGACTTGATGACCATGAGAGACAAATAGACTGGCTCAGGTTTAATTACTTTTCCGGGATGAATGCGATGCAGCAATTGATACAAATAGTCATATAAAAAAGCATCTTCGAAAACAAGGTCCTGATCTTTCAAACCTAATACATAAGAATTGGTAACCTCCGTAAGGATCTTTCTTTCTGAGTTCTGCCAACCGTGCTTTTTCACCTGCCCGCCTCTCGATCTAAACCAGGCATCTTCCCAATAGCTGTAATCATCATTGATCAGTTGTAAATTTGAAGCATCGGCATAAGAATATTCACCTGTCGCATATTGGAGCGTTGGTGTATATGGGTAAGCTCGAATCCCGTATAGTTTTAAAGTGTCTCCGACATCAAACCTTTTGAATTTTTTGATTACAATCGCCTCTTTAACGATCTGGGAAAAGGCTGGTGAACATGCAATGAGAAGGATAAAGGAAAGGAGTAGCGTTCTTTTCATTTTTGTATGGATTTTTAAGTTTCATTTATCTATAAATTTAATCTTATCCCCTGGGATAAAAACCATTTTTTGATCGAATAACAAAAATTTAACCCCTTGTTAAAGCAATGTTAAAAACATACTTGCGGAATAAATGATTCGATTTTTGTCATGGATGTGTAGTAATTTCGGGCCAGCATTGAAAAAAAGTGTTTTTTATTCAACTCCGTAATCATAATCAAAATAACTACCTTTGCCCTGCATCAAAAAAATTGAAAAAGACGTTATACTAACATCAGTTTATTAAATGGATAATTATATCCTGTAGTACTATGTTATACAATTTACTGACTTTTTCTTTTGGGTCGTTTACCACTTGTCAACATGGTAAATTTTGAAACACAAAAAAGTCAACTGATAATGATCTAGTAAAACACCAATGGTGTGTTTTAAAATTTACCATCTCATTCATGCTCAACATTTTCGATAAATATATTGCTTCCAAGTTTTTCAAAACTTTTTTCTTCGTAGTGCTCATTTTTGCCATGATCGCTTCGGTAATCGATTTTAGTGAAAAAGTGGAGAAATTCATTGAAACGGATATTACCCGGTACCAGATCATGTTTGAGTATTACCCCAATTTTGTGATCTACATTTCCGGGTTATTATGGCCCTTGTTCACCTTGATTGCCGTTATATTTTTCACCTCCCGGATGGCCTTCAATTCTGAGATCATTTCCGTATTTAATGCGGGCATCAGCTTTCAAAGGTTATTGAAACCCTACCTGGTTGTAGCCACTGTTTTAGCGATCATGCAATTTGCAGGCAACCATTATTTCATTCCTCAGGGCAACAAAAAACGGCTAAGTATTGAAAGGCAGTTCATCTGGCAAAATAACGACAAAGGCAAGACCACCAACGTTCACATGTTCCTTGAGCCCAATACCAAGATATATGTCAACTCCTATAACAAAAGAGATAGCTCGGCCCGAAACTTCATGATGGAACATTACGAGGACGGCAAGCTTGTTTACTTACTCAAAGCCAATCCTGCCGAATGGCTTGGCCCTCCCAATAACTGGAGACTTAAAAACTACACCATCCGGACCTTCAACGAAATGGATGAATCGCTTACACTTGGTTCCGGAAAACAGATAGATACGACCTTCAACCTCACTCCCGATGATTTTGTGGATTTTCTGAATCAACAGTCCGAAATGACGACTCCTGAACTTACAGCCTATATAGATGACAGGGTTACCCGGGGAACAGGAGGTACGGAAAAATATGAAATAGAGTTATACCGACGAACTGCAGAACCATTTACCATCCTAATCCTAACACTGATCGGTGTGGCTATTGCTGCCAGGAAAGTGAGAGGAGGAATTGGTCTGCACCTGGCAATTGGTGTTGCTGTTGGAGCTATGTACATCCTACTCTCGAGGTTTGCCATTGTGTTTGCCACTGGTCAGGTTTTACCGCCTATGCTGGGTATCTGGTTTCCCAATATCGTTTTTGGTATTATTGCCGGATATTTAGTTGCAAACGCACAGAAATAGATGCCTTTCAGGAACAAAAAATATTTCACCCAACGACTTATCGATTGGTACCGGCAAAGTCATCGTCCTCTGCCCTGGAAAGGTATCCGGGACCCTTACCTGATATGGCTGTCGGAAATAATCCTCCAACAAACCCGAGCGGAGCAAGGAAGGCCCTATTACGAAAAATTCAAACAGGCTTACCCTACCGTTTTTGACATGGCTGGTGCTCCGGAAGATGAAATTATGAAATTGTGGCAAGGACTTGGTTATTATTCCCGTGCCAGAAATATGCACTTCACCGCACAATTTATTGCAAATGAACGGGAAGGTAAATTCCCGGAAACGGTAAAAGAACTTCAGGCCCTGAAAGGTGTAGGCCCTTATACCGCGGCAGCTATCGCTTCTTTTGCTTTTAACAAACCTGCCGCCGTCGTGGATGGAAATGTTTACCGGGTACTCTCCCGATTCTTTGGTATTGAAAAAGCCGTCGACGATAACGATGCCAGGAAATTTTTTGGCAGCCTGGCCCAGGAACTGATTCTCAAACAAGACCCTGCAACCTACAATCAGGCCATCATGGATCTTGGGGCGATAGTCTGCACTCCCAGGAACTACAAATGTGACGAGTGCTTTTTAAAAGAAAAATGTTCAGCCTTTGCAAAGGGAAACATCGATAACCTTCCGGTTAAAAACAAAAAGATCAAAAGAAGAACCAGGTATTTTAATTACTTCATCATTCAGGATGAGCAGGGTATTTTGATCAATAAACGGACTTCCAAAGATATTTGGAAAAACTTGTATGAATTTCCATTATTTGAATCGAAGATACCGATAAATAATGCTGTTGCGCTGAATGAAGGTTTAGCCGAAATCGGCATCGACATATCCGGAAATTCAACTGAATTTAAATTAATCCATTCTAACCAACAACAGCTCACCCACCAGAAAATCATGGGTTCATTTTGGGAAATCCGGGCGAGTGAACCATATCAGATTAGGAATGGTTTTATTTGGGTAGATGCAGAAAACTTGAGTAACTTTGCCTTCCCGAGAATCTTATCTTTGTTTTTAGAGGATAATTTTTTAAATTTAGGAGAGTAAGTAACAGAATAAAATTTCAGAAAATGATCAATAAAGTAATCCTTATTGGAAATTTGGGCCGCGACCCTGAAGTACGTCGTTTGGAGAATGGAGCAGTCGTTGCAAAATTTTCAATTGCCACCAATGAAAACTACATGGATAAAAGCGGAGAATGGCAAACTTTGACCGAGTGGCATGAGATTGTTGTTTGGAGAGCACTTGCTGAAAGAGCGGAGAAGCAGTTGAAAAAGGGCATGCAGGTGTATATTGAAGGTAAACTGACACATCGTTCCTGGCAGGATCAGGACGGCAATAATCGTAAAACGACAGAAGTTGTAGGCAATCTCTTCCGTTTGCTTGGCAAGCGTGAAGGAGGTAGCAGTTTTAGTGGCGGAGAAGGATATTTCCCATCAGCTGCGGACGAAGCCAGCACCATACAACCAAAACGGGAAGACTCGGCGCCAGCTGCAGCTCCTCCGGTAAACCAACCTCCGGCCACTGACGGCGGAGATGACGATTTACCATTTTAAATAAAATCTTAACCTTCTATAAGGTTTGGACATTTTTTGACTTAAGTCCTCATTTTGGAACCTGAACCGGATAGTTTATTACAACTTTTTGAATTATCATTTTTCCTTTTGAGTGTGCCATCTGTTGAGGTCATCGTTGGTATCCTGGCCATTGGTGTTCTAGTAATGAGTTCTGCCTTGATCTCAGGATCCGAGATTGCCTTCTTTTCATTGAGTCCCAATGATACTGAAGCTCTGAAACAGGAACCCAAAGGCAACAGTCAACGCATTATTTCCCTGATGGAAGAACCCAGGAAGCTATTGGCTACCATCCTGATCACCAATAATTTTATAAACATCGGGATCGTCATTATTTCGGCTTTTGTGCTCAATATGATTCTTCCGTCATCAACATTTCTGAACTGGTCAGAAAGGCTCATTGCTTTTTTTAGGGCAGGCAGCCTCATTGAAAGTCTCCGACTGGCTGATATCATCAGTTTTCTAATCACTGTACTTGGAGTTACTTTCGTTCTCGTTTTATTTGGGGAAATTACCCCAAAGGTTTATGCCCGCCACAATAATATCGGTCTCTCCAAAACCATGGCAACCCCACTTTGGTTGCTGAGCAAAATTTTCCATCCATTCAGTATGCTGTTGGTCAACTGGACCTCAAGCATTGAAAGGCGCCTGGAGAAAAGAAGACCAAGCGGCAGCCTGGCCAACAGACAGGATATTGGAGAAGCTATTGACCTTACTGCGGATGCCAACCAAACCTCCAACCAGGAGGTTCAACTATTGAAAAGGATCGTCAATTTCGGAGAAGTCTCGGTTAGTCAGATCATCCAGCCCAGGGTGGATGTCGTTGCCATTGACGAATCTATTGATTATTCAGAATTGTTGGCCACCGTCAAAAAATCAGGTTATTCCCGTATTCCGGTGTTTGAAAAAGATTTTGATAATGTAAAAGGCATTTTATACGTTAAAGACCTGCTGGGGCATCTTAATGACGGACCAGAATTTGACTGGAAATCACTGATTCGTAAGAACATTCTTTTTGTTCCGGAAACAAAAAAGATTGATTCCCTGCTTAGGGAATTCCAGAAAGAGCGTATGCATATGGCTATAGTTGTGGATGAATACGGAGGAAGTTCAGGTATCGTTACCATGGAGGATATTCTGGAAGAGATCATCGGGGAGATCCAGGATGAATTTGATACGGATTCAGATATCGAATTCAAAAAAGTCAAGGACGGAGTTTTTGTTTTTGAAGGCAAAACCCTCATCAATGATTTTTGCCGACTGGTTAAAGTGGATACAATCATTTTCGAAGAAGCGCGAGGAGAAGCAGATACACTGGCTGGAATATTGCTAGAAAAATCAGGAAGACTTCCCGAGCCTGCTGAAGAATTCGAGATCGAAGATTTTCAATTCAAAGTGCTTAAAGTAAATAAAAGGCGAATTGAACAAATACGAATTGAATTGCCTAAGAATATGTTGGAACATTAAAGTGTCGGAAGTGATCCTTTTTCCGGAAAAATAATTTTGGAGTAGCACTGTCGAAGATCCCGTATCTGTCTGCTCGGCATCGCCAGGCAGGCACATCGTGTCGGGGGATATCTGGAAGAACTGGATTCTTGGAATAGAAAAAACTTCCCATCCATTTTTTCTTTTCATCCACCCTTCCCTCAGCATTTGAAATAAATTTGCTGTATTTTCAAAATTCTCCAATAAAACGATAAAATATACGCTAAAGAATAATATGACGGTTAAAAACTTATTGTTGCTGGCCATTCCCGGCTTATTGATATTTTCTTGTGGAAGCGATTCTACTTCCGTACCTAAACCAAGAGCATTTCCAAAGATCATATTCCCCGAAAAAGGATATGCTGAATTCGAAGAAGGTTTTTGTGATTTCACCTTTCAGGCTCCTGTAAGCGCTGACATCATTCAGGATACTGCCTTTTTTGATGAGGTTCCAACCCACCCTTGCTGGTTCGATATTTATTATCCTACATTTGACGGACGTATCCATTGCAGTTACCGTCCCATTGATGACAGCAATAATTTTGAACAACTCAAGCAAGATGCCTTTAATATGGCCGGGTGGCATAACAAAAAGGCCAACTACATAGAAGAAATGCTCATCCAAAACGAACAGGGCGTAGGTGGATTTGCTTTTGAAATGAGAGGACCTGCAGCTTCACCTTTCCAGTTTTTCTTATCGGACTCTACCAATCACTTTTTCAGGGGAGCATTGTATTTTAACACCCAGGTCAGGCCCGATTCTTTGGCTCCGGTGTATGAATTTGTGAGGCAGGACCTGATGAAGATGATCGAAACTTTTGAGTGGAAGAATTAGGTCAGTTGGCAGTACCAGTATTCAGTTGGCAGTGGATTATGTGGTAAGATTTTGGATTTAGTTTAATAATTACCATTCACATTCAACTTTTTTGCTAAAGTTTATTTCGACAATTTTTGGATTCGTCTCCGAATATAAAACTTCATAACAGTCTCCTTCTTTTATTTTGTCGTTCAAGATATGAGTACTGCCACTATATTTTTTGCCATTTGCAAAGAACATAAAAAACGCTGTGGTTGTTTGATTTCTCCTAATTTCATCTGCTACAACAATTTTCTCCACTTGAGCAATACCCTCAACTCCTGTTCTTTTTAGCAGCGAGTTTCTCCATGAAATTTTCACAACCAGGAAAATTACAAGTAGCCCTATTGCTAGTAATACATGCCACTTTTTCATAACTAATGCGAATCAACAATTGAATTTTCTATTTCAAAATACCTCAATTGCACCGTGCTTCAGCGCGGTGGTTAAAACAAAGCAGATATCCGAGGGCTTTAGCCCTTTTCATACATTGCCAAAAGGCCTAAAGCTTGAAAAATTACTAATTAATGGACACTGCGCTGAAGCACGGTACAATTAATATGTATTATTTCTTCCCCCTCCCAAACGTTCTGCGTCCCCACAACAGCACTTGAAAACCATAAGTCCCTAACCAATAAGCAAGGGCAGCAAAGGATAGAGCTCCCAGGGCAGCATAGGGTTTAACCGTTCTCAGACTAATATTAAGTAATTCGTATCCGGCAAAATCTCCGACAATAAATGCTGTGTGGATCAAAAAAAGGACAAACAAGATTTGAATCAGTTTTTTAAGATAAAGAATCTGTTTGGCTGATTGCTTCTTAACTAAGGTTTTCTGTCTTTGCATAATATAACGATAAGCAAAATACATATAGGCAAAAAACCCGACCAGGTATAAAAACTGTTCAAACGCCCCATAAAATGGATTATAGAAATGTCTGTCGATCTTGCTCTTAAATTCCACCGACATCAAAAACATTCCTGCAAAAAAGAGGAATTGAAAAACCGGTAGTAAAAAATGCTTTATATCGGAGGTCCTTAATCTATACGCGGGGTACAGGGTAAGTTTTACATAATAAAAAAGCGCAACCGGCAAGGTAAGGGTGAAATAAATGGGAAGGAACTTCAACCGGGGATAACTCTCATAGATACCACTGATGATAAATATATTATGTAACAAGGTCAACCCGATGGCAATGAGCAGAATCCCAAAAAAATAGTTGGCGCGCTTTACGCCGGATCTTTTGAAAAAGAAAAGAAAACCCACCGAGACACAATGCAATACTCCCGCAAGCATTACGGCAACCAATAAATAGAAATATATGGAATGATCTCCCATTTAATCAAGCGGTAATTATAAAAAACACAGTTTAGTCTCCCGATAGTTATTTTCCGAATAGTTAGAATTCATTCGGTGAATACGATTTATTACAAAACTCCCATTCCTTTAACCTATTTGGGATGCACAAGATATAGGATAATATCTACACCTTCAAAAAGGATTCGACGAAGTATAGGTTAAGAAAGCAATTTTTTGTCTTATGTGTGCTATTAATGCCTTGGTAAAAACCGAATTTAATGCTTCAAATCATTTACATTTGACACTGTTTCATTTTCAGTACTGTATAAAAAGTACTTCTTACAAACAAAAATACCATTACTAGTATGAGATTCATCCAAACAATCCTCCTATGCCTTTTAATTTCAGGAGGCATCTTTGCTCAGCAGTTCGATGAAAGAATTGCACCTACCAGAGAACCAATAAGCGATGTAGCATTAGCCGAAATGCCTGCTCAGGACAATGAAGCTTTAATGCAGGCAGAGCTCGAAAGAAGAGGTCCTGGCATTGCCCCACATTTTGCAGTGCCCATTGACGTACATATTACACCACAAACTCATGGTACCTGGGAAACACTTAATGATGGTACTTCGGTTTGGCGCCTGCGTATAAAATCAGCAGGAGCCAAATCCCTCAACTTCGGATTTACCAAATACTTCATGCCTCATGGCGGTAATCTTATCATTTACTCTGTGGATAAGAAAAAAGTAATGGGTCCTTTCACCCCTGCGGATAATGAAGAACATGAACAACTTTGGACCCCGGTATTTGAAGCTGATGAAGTTGTCATTGAAGTCCAGGTCCCTGAAGTAAATAAAGACCAACTGGATCTTGAACTCAAATCAGTCAATCACGATTTCCTTGGGTTTACTTCCATCATGTCCGGGTCCTGTAACCTGGATGTCATTTGCGGCGCAGATGATGGCTGGGGTATCGTTGACAACTACAGGGATATCATCCAGTCCGTTGCTGTTTATGGTAATGGTGGATTCACCTACTGCACCGGTTTCCTTGTAAATAATACCCGTAATGACTGTACCCCTTTATTCATGACAGCTGATCACTGTATGGGAGCCAGCGATGCACCGACTTTAGTTGTTTACTGGAATTACATCAACAGCTTTTGTCGTCAGCCTAATACCGGCCAAAGTGGCTCTGCCGGTGATGGAACACTTGATGATTTTAATACAGGAGCAATTTACAGAGCCAGCTATTCTCCAACAGATTTCATGCTTGTAGAACTGGATGATGAGGTTTCTGAAACCGCCAATGCATTTTTTGCAGGTTGGAATGCAGAATTTGATCTGCCCGGACCAGATACAGTAATTGCCGTTCACCATCCAAGTACGGACGAAAAGCGCATAAGTTTTGAATTTGATCAACTACACCCAGGAGAATGGGGAAGTGGAGGTACTGAAATTCCTGGTGGAAATCACGTGGTCGTTCCTGATTGGGATATCGGAACTACAGAAGGCGGTTCTTCCGGTTCACCTCTTTTTGATGGTAACAAAAGAGTAATTGGCCAGTTACATGGCGGTGGTGCTGCTTGTGGTAATGATCAATATGATATTTATGGGTGGGTTGCTTATTC
>QQUB01000783.1 GCA_008501835.1 Bacteroidota bacterium | reverse complement strand
ACTTCCTTTTGGAAAAATTTCACCTATTAGGACATTCCTGGGGTGGCGTTTATGCTCAGGTATACGCTCAAAAACACCCTGAAAAGATCCAAAGCTTGTTCCTGTGTAGCCCGGGTTCAGGAACGGGAGACGCATGGAAAAAAACAGAGAAGGAAGTCATGCAATTCAACAAATCAGTCACAACGCGAGGAGAATGGTGCAAAATGGGATGGAATTCCCTGATGGGAGCACTGGGAAGCAACAAGGCCTACCAAAGCCTTTTCACCCAGGTGGTAAACAATTACCATGAAGGTCATCAGGTTGCCATGGCAGAGCAAGCAACTGATTTCTCAAAAATCACATCAGAACCAATCAACAAGACCCGAAAAAACATCCTTAAATACCCTGAGTTGGAAAAAATGCAAAATCCAGGCTTTCCCATACTAATTACTTTTGGAAGTAACGATATCTATGGAAAAAGTAAGCAACTGACCGTAGAAAGGTACCCTGACGCAACAACTGTAATTGTTCCTTCTTCAGGACATATGCCCTGGTTGCATAACCCAGGGTTCTTTAAAGAAGTCATTTCAGGATTTTATGATTGCGGGGACCAGACAACAGAAAGCCTTCAATCTATCAATCAATATGATTTACTGAACAAACTGAAGGAACAGCAAAATGCTCCGGGTATGCAATATCAAATTATAAAGGATAGTGAAATACTCTTTGAGTATGCGGATGGATTTGCTTCGATTGAATCAGGAGATCCAGTTACTCCTCAAACCCGATTTAATATGTTTTCCACAACCAAAACCTTTACGGCCGTTGCCATTTTACAATTGGAAGAAAAAGGCCTGTTGTCCCTTGATGATAAGCTGGAAAAATATTTACCTGACCTCAGTGAATTGAAAGGGGTTTCAATCCAGGATTTACTAAGTCATCAATCAGGTCTTAAAAATCCAATCCCTTTAAAATGGATCCATTTACAGGAGGAAGAGGATAGTTTTGATTACAAAACCTGGACGCAACAAATAATTTCAGAAAATGAAAAGCCCAAAAATAATCCGGGAGAAGTTTTCCGGTATACAAATGTTGGGTATTTGATCCTGGGAGAAATAATCGAATCAGTTAGTGGAATGGCCTATGAAGATTATATCCGCCAGGAAATCATCCATAAAATACCTGATATCGATTATCTGGATTTTGACATTCCTGAATCGGGTTATGCTTCAGGTTATCAACCAAGGGGTTTCATGAGTTTATTACTTGGATTCATGATAGATAAACAGAAACATTTAAATAAGACCAACAAGGATTATTTTTCCTTTAATCCTTTTTACCTCAATGGAAAATCCTATGGAGGTTTAATATCCAACCAATCTTCCTTAAATGCCTTTTTGCAGACTCTGATGGAAGAAGAAAGTTCCATATTAGGATCAGAAAGCAAAAGCAAAATGTTTCAGGACCACCAAACGAAAGACGGGAAACCGACGGGTATGGGCCTTGGGTGGTTTACCGGAAAACTTAATGATCAACGCTATTTTTGTCATGCCGGGGGAGGTGGAGGTTATTATTGTGAGATCAGGATTTATCCGGAACTGAAGATATCCAGTGTATTGATGATGAACCGATCTGGTATGAAGGATGAAAGGTTATTAGATAAGTTGGATGAAACATTTATTCCTTAAATTTGGGTTTTCGAATAACCAACACCCAATGCATGAAATCCATCTACAACCCCGACTACATTGAAGATCTCTTTGATAAAATGAGTGCCTCCTATGCCCGGATGAATTATATCACTTCATTCGGGTTCAGCACTCGCTGGAGACGCCAATGTGTGCAAAGTATTAACATACCAGCCGGTGCCACTGTCGCCGACCTCATGACCGGAATGGGAGAATGCTGGTCCGACATCCTCAATGAAACTGGAAAAGGGGGCCGGATTATTGCTCTGGACTTTTCAGAAGGAATGCTGCAACATGCCTATAAACGGTTAACCAAAATGCAGAACGCCAGGATTGATATTCTAAAAGCCAATGTGTTTGACAATGAAATCCCGGATCAATCCGTCGATGCTGTGATTTCCGGCTTTGGCATAAAAACTTTCTCTGAATCTCAATTGACTGATCTGGCTAATGAGATCCATCGTATACTCAAACCTGGAGGTAGTTTTTCCCTCATCGACGTATCCGTTCCAACACCGGGATTACTTCGGAGGCTATATATGTTTTACCTAAAAAATATCATTCCCATACTGGGATGGCTTTTCCTGGGCAATCCGGAAACTTACAAAATGCTGGGAATTTATACGGAACACTTTCAGAATTCCGAGAAGGCTACGGAGATCTTCCGTAAAGAAGGTTTTGAGGTGGAGATGACCCGGTTTTTCTATGGTTGTGCAACAGGGATAAAGGGGAAGAGACAGGGGTAGTACCAGTTGGCAGTACCAGTCTGCAGGTAAATTGAAGAATGCAGAAAAGAAAGTTTAACCGCAAATGGAACAAGGTGACATCCCGAATGAGATATTCATCAAATATACACCTAGTGTCAGGAGTACGCATCGGCCAATTGGTTTCAAACCCTTAGGTCCTTATGTCCTTTTTCCCTTATCTCCTTATTCCCTTATCTCCTTTGCCTTACCCTAATACTCCAGCATCTTTCGCATTTGTTCCGCAACCTTGTCTTTGGATGGGAACATTTCCATTTCCATGATGGAATTCAATGGTATGGCCGGTACCTCCTTGGCCCCGAATACGCGAACGGGAGCATCCAGATATTCGAAGCATTCTGATTGAATGCGGCCGGTAATACTTTCCGCGAAGGAATTACGGGCAATATCTTCGGTAATGAACAGGACCTTTCCGTGTTTTTTAGCTCTTTCAAAAATGGTTGCTTCATCCAGCGGTGCCAGTGTCCTGAGGTCAACAATCTCAATTTGTCCC
>QQUB01000901.1 GCA_008501835.1 Bacteroidota bacterium | reverse complement strand
TTGAAATCCAATTGAGTTCACCAATATTCATTTTTTATTGCACGGGACTATAACAAAACAACACGCTTACTACATAAGTAGTTGATTTACACCAAAATAACCTTGACAATCCATTAATATTTTTTTAATTTTAAGTTCTGAAGCACTTAATTAATTTTACACCCTTTTCAAGCTTTCACAGCAAACCTTGTTTGAAGCCTACTCTGATCTGTTATTTTATTCCCATGTTGACGATTTTTTTTAAACTAAAAAATAGTGCTCAATTAGCGAACACCACAGTTTAATACAAGCAGGATTTTTATTGGAAAGATAGCCCCAAACCTACCTGACCACCCCTGTTTGTATCAGTTTTACATCCATTGAGGTTTTTTTACAGGAAATTATTACCATAATTCTCCATGAACATTAGAGGTATATAATTCCATGAATACTGCATGTGCCCGATGCAGTAACACTAGTTGTATTTTATAACCTTAAAACTCATAATTATGAAAAAGTTACCCCTTTTTCCATCCTTTTTCAGCTTATTGTCGATACTCTTGATCGCATCTCAATTGCTGGCTCAAGATCCGATTCCAGTTAACGAAAGTACCTTACCAGACGAAAGACTATTCCCCGAACCTGATTGTATCGAGAACCCTTGTCCATGTGAGGGCGGACTTATTGAAGTAAAATTATTCTATTTTGGAGATGACGCTGTTGATATTGAATTCTTTGGAGATGCCGGACTGACCAATTTGATCGGTAGTGAAACCGGCATCAACAATGGTGACATGTTCATCGTCAATGGTACCGGCACTCCGCTGGGCAAACTTTACAGCAATACCTACCTAAGAGTTACCAACAGTTTAGGAGAAACCTGTGTGGTGAAAATCTTCACGAGGTGTCCTACGAACTCCTGGCCTGGAGCCTATGACGATTTACGGATAGTTGGAAAAACGTATGGAGATTTCATCGTTTATTCCAAAACAGACCTGGGCAATAACAACGAATGTACCATCGCCGATGTCGACCAGGACTGGCATGTGGGAGGCAACATCATTGACCCTGCCAAAAACACCATGGGCACCCGAAATGAAGAGAATGTTGTTTTCATAACCGATGATACCCCACGCGGAGTGATCACCGCTTCAGGGGATTACGGTATCAATACTATGACACCATCCGCAAAACTTCATGTACAAGGTGATCAGATCATTGAAGAGACCCTTGATGTAAATGGTATTGCCAGAATGAATTCCGGAGTTGCATCCACTGCTCCAACTAACGGTGCCCTGATCGTCACCGGAGGTACCGGTATCAGTGAAGACCTTAATGTAGGCAACAATGCCAACATCGGCAACGACCTTGATGTCACGAATAATGGAACAATTGGCGTCGACCTTGCAGTAGGCAATAACGGTTCCATTGGCAATGATCTGGATGTTGGGAATGATGCTTTTATTCATAATAACCTAACCGTAAGTGGCATTGCCAGTGTTACCAACCCACTAGGTTCATCCAGTCCCACCTCCGGAGCGCTGGTAGTTACTGGTGGAGCAGGTATTGGGGAAAATCTTAATGTTGGTCTAAACGGATATTTTGGAGGCACCCTAAGCGTCGGTATCCTCAGTCCGGCCAGAAAAGTACATGCTTCAGGTGATGGAATCAGGCTTTCCACTCCTGGGAATGATGGCCGATTTATTGAATTGAGAACAGATGGCACCGGTACAGACCTGAATTCCGTTGATGATGACCTTTACATAAGATCATTAAACGAAAAAAATGTATTTATTAATTCACTTGATGATGATGGTAAAGTAGCTATCGGCACTCTTGAAACACCAGGCTTTTTAGATGATGGAGCTGTAGATATTACTACTTACAAACTATTTGTCAAAGGCGGTATTTTGACCGAAGAAGTGAGAGTAAGAGCTATGCCATGGCCTGATTATGTATTTCTGAAAGATTATCCATTGCTTAGCCTGGAGTCAACTAAAACATACATCTTGAATCATGGTCATCTGCCAAACACCCCAACAGCGGCGGCCATTGAGGCAGGTGGTCTTCCTTTGAGTGAGGCCACAGTGAATCAACAGGAAAAAATTGAAGAAATATTCCTGCATTTGATTGAAATGAATGAGCAAATTAAACTGCTTAAACAAGAGAATGAATTACTGAAGGCAAGAATGGAACAAATGGCGAATCAAAAATAACCCTCAAAAATAGATTATTATGAAAAGCATTAGATATCTATGCTTGTTCGCCTTTCTTTTCTTTTTTTCAGGAATACTGGCGCAACGAACATATCACGAAATAATTCAAGAGAACCCGACCAAGCCCTTTCACGAAATTGTGGCTGAGGTAGAAAAAGCCTACGAAGACGAATATAAAGGTCGTGGTTCCGGATACAAACAATTCAAACGTTGGGAATACTTCAACGAACGCAGACTAGATGAAAGAGGATATTTACACAATTCAAGTAAGAGAAATCTGGAGGAATTCCTGGTTTATCGCGATCAGCAAAAATCTCTTGAAGAGCAGAACTTTGCCTGTTCCTGGGAACAGGTTCCTGCAATTGCCTATAATATAATTCAATCAGGTCACCTCGGCGGATTAGGGAGAGTGAACTGCATAGAAAGAGATCCTGACGATCCTGACATCATTTATGCGGGAACACCCGCAGGAGGCATTTGGAGGACTACCAATGGTGGAGGTACCTGGAGCCCTGGTTCCAGTACAAGTAACTGGATTTCCCTATCTGACGGGCTTCCTAACCTCGGAGTTTCAGGCATCGCTATTGACCCAACTTCTCCTATAGGATCACGCGTAATTTACATCCTTACCGGAGACGGAGATTCCTTTGACAACCCCTCAATTGGGGTTTTAAAATCTTTTGATGGAGGGATTTCCTGGTACCAGACTGGGCTGGAGTGGGGAATTACTATGTTCAGGCGTGCTTTTAAACTTAGAATGGACCCGGAAGATCCAAATACGCTTTTCGTAACCTCTCACATTGGGATTCACAGAACTGTCGATGGAGGAATGAACTGGACGATTCAAGAGTTTGGTGAGTTTACAGACATCGAATTCAGGCCCGGCACTCCTGACATCATGTATGCTACCACCACGGAGGGTTTTTGGATTTCCATGGACGGTGGTGATTCCTGGACCGAGCAAAACAACGGCCTGACAGATTTATCCAAAAGATTAGAGATCGCCGTTACGCCTGCCAATCCAAATGTTGTGTATCTGATCTCCGGTGACGTTCCAGCCGATGGCATGTTTACGGGGTTTTACAGATCAGACGACAGTGGAGCAAATTTCACCCTCCAATCCAACACTCCAAATATTCTAGGTAGTCAAATTGATGGATCTGGTGACAGGGACCAGTCATTTTATGATCTTAGCATCGCTGTTTCTCCTGTAGACGAAGACGATGTTATCGTTGGAGGTATTAATTGCTGGCGTTCGGAAAATGCGGGTGAGGACTGGATCAACTCCAGCCATTGGTTAGAAACCGCTGTCCCTGCAAGCGATTATACCCATGCGGACATCCATGCATTGGAATACTTCGGTAACACTTTGTATTGTGGAAGCGATGGAGGTGTTTACATCACTACGGATGATGGGGAAAACTGGACGAACATTTCGCAGGGATTACAAATCACACAGTGTTACCGAATTGCTGCTTTCTCAGACGATGGTGCCGATTACGTTATGTTTGGTGCTCAGGATAATGGCCTCAATCAGCTCAGGGATGATGGATCAGGTTGGGGACCTCTCGAACAATGGGAAGGCGCCGATGGATTTGAAATATCGGTTGATGTTGACAATGACAGGGTTTTCGGTGCCATCCAAAATGGCGAGCCCAACAGGTATACTTACCCCGATATCGCATTTAACCAATTTACTGAGCCTGAAGATGGCCCCTGGTTAACTCCCCACGTTTACAATACAGACCTCGACCTTCTAGTAGCTGGATATACAGATGTTTGGACCACACCTGATGATGCTACTCCATGGACCAATATTTCCAACGGTGAGATCGATGGTGATTTTTGTACACACCTCGCAGTTGCTCCTTCTGATTCAGACGTAATCTATGTCTCAAAAGAAGAAAAAATCTATGCCACAACTGATGGAGGTGCAGATTGGGATGATGTTACCTCTAACCTCCCGGCGGATGGTAATCACATTATTACCTACTTTACAATTGATCCTGATGATCCGGACAGGGTATGGGTAACTTTGGGTGGTTATGTACATTGGACAGGAAGTGGTTATATCCACGCAGAAAAAGTTTATTTCACTGATGACGGAGGAGATTTCTGGCAAAACTACAGCGGATCATTACCAAACCTTCCTGCCAACTGCATAATTTATGAAGAGGGTAGCAATGATGGTCTGTACGTTGGAATGGATGTAGGAGTCTATTACCGGGATGCTGATATGGATGACTGGATTCTTTACAGTAATGGACTTCCCAATGTTATCATTAGTGAATTGGACATTAATTATAATACTGGAAAACTTTACGCCGGAACCCACGGTAGAGGGGTCTGGTGTACAGATTTATTTGATGCTTGTGATCAAATTTGCCTCGACTGTCCGACTTATGATGGCTTTCACTCCTTGCCAAATACCTATAGAGCACTAGATTGTATCTATTCCTCGGCAATCGTTTATGACAACACAACGATTACTTATCAGGTAGACAATTCGGATGAAGTAGGGGAAATCTTATTGACGGACGGATTCACAGCTGACGGATCAAAGGGAGCGGAATTCAACGCTATTTTCAGGGATTGTATCACACCGTTTGACTTACTTGTAGTTCCACAGGCTAACTACAGGAAGTTATCTGGATACTATGTTGGTCGCATGCCGGGAGAAACAGCCAATAGTACTGCTGATGAACTTGTTCTTGAAGAGGGACATGTTTTAAGATTAAATTCCTTCCCAAACCCGGTAAGTCAAACAATCAATGTGGAAATTGAACTTGAAGCAACTGCTTTTGTAGAAGTCCGGTTGTATGACATTTTTGGCCGATTGGCTGCTATCCTTGAAACTGGAATTTTAATAGACAAGGGCAAACATAAGTTGTCGTTTCCTGTAAATCAACTTCCAAATGGTTCTTACCTGATGGAAACCAAAATCGACGACAATAGCCATATTAGCAATTTCATTAAATCAGATTAACTCAAAACTAAGGCCAGGGTCTTTCCCATTTTGTCGGGGAGATCCTGGTTTCATCTCCTATAAAAATTCTCCACCCCAAACCTCCAACCTTCCTTTTTTTTGGACAAAAAGTAACCTTTCCATTTTTCAGCCCATTAAGCAACATATTTCAAACCTAAAATTTTTAACCATCATGAGAAAGTTACTCAACCCAATGAGCACCCTAAGTGCTGCCTCAAAACCTTTGAACACAAGACAAATGACCAACAATTTACTACCGTACTTTAGAGTATTTTTCACCACACTTTTAGTTTTTGGATTCGCTATTTCTTTTGCACAGCCAACAGATATTAAAGAAGATGCTTTGGAAAGCCACACTTCATTTCCAGAGCCGGACTGTTATGAAGATCCTTGTCCATGTGATGGAGGAATTACCGTTCTCAAATTGTATTACTTTGGAGAAGATAACGTAGACATTGAAGTATATGGCAACAACGGTCTGACCAATCTGATCACTTCATTTGTCGGTGTTAATAAAGGAGACCTGATCGTCATTGATGGAACCGGGCTCCCTGCAGGAAAACTTTACAGCAACACTTACCTCAGAGTGACCAATGGACTGGGAGAGACCTGCGTAACCAAAATTTTTTCCAGGTGCCCCACTAACTCCTGGCCAGGGGCTCTCGAAGACCTTAAGATCGTAGGTAAAGACTTTGCAGACTTCACCGTTTACGCCATCACTGATGAAGGCAACAATGTAGAATGTACGGTCGATGATATCGATCAGGACTGGCACGTTGGCGGAAATATTGTAGGTCCGACCAATAACACGCTTGGAACCCGCAACAATGAAAACGTCACACTCATCACCAATGATACTCCGCGAGGCGTAATAACAACTGCCGGAAATTTCGGTATCAACACCCAAACGCCTTCGTCCAGGTTACATGTAGACGGCGATGTTATTGTTGAGGAGACACTGGATGTCAACGGCATCGCCAGAATGAATTCCGGTGATGGTTCCACTTCTCCGGCCGATGGTGCCCTGGTGGTTACCGGAGGAACAGGCATTAGCGAAAACCTCAACGTAGGAAATGATGCAAGCGTGGGCAACGATGCCAATGTTGGCAATGACCTTTCAGTTACCCAAAATGCAGGAATCGGGAACGACCTGGATGTTGGTAATAACGCCTTTGTAGGCAATTTACTGTCCGTTTTTGGTGATGCACGAGTGCTCAGCCCGACAAGTTCTACCAGCCCGCTAACGGGTGCCCTTACCGTTTTTGGTGGCGTTGGCATCGGAGAGAACCTTGAAGTAGCCGGCAATGGAAACGTTGAAGGAGATTTCTCCGTGGGTTCCAGTCCAGCTACTCAAATCACCATGAGTGCCGGTTTTACCGGAAACGCTATTTCCTCTGAAGGCGGCGATCTCTTCCTGAATACAGTGAGTTCTAACCTGCTCATCAATACCCAGGCCGGCAATGGAAAAGTAGCCATCGGTACAGTTAATATCCCCAATGCAGTCATGGGAACAGATGTAAGCGGATACAAACTTTTTGTACAAGGAGGCATCCTGACTGAAGAAGTACGTGTCCGCACAGATTGGGCCGATTACGTTTTTGCCGATGATTACCAACTCCGCTCTTTAGCTGAAGTCAAAAGTTTTATTGAACAAAATGGCCACCTGCCAGGAACACCTTCAGCACAGGAAATCCAGGACAAAGGGCTGGAACTGGCATCTACCGCTACCCTCCAGCAGGAAAAGATCGAAGAGCTTTTCTTATACGTCATTTCCCTGGATGAAAAAATAAAAGCTTTAGAAGCTGAAAACGCTGAACTCAAAGCTTTGTTGGAACAAAAATAAATCACCCTCTAAAACGGATTACAATGAAGAATCTATCAAAAATCATTAAAGCCGGACTTGGGGTGAGTATCCTCATTTTAGCCGGAGCCTTTTTCCTCGATGAACCTATGTCGAAAAAAGAAGAGGAAAAAGAACCCTATGTTTTCAAAAAACGACCAAAACAGGAACGTATCGCCGGAAGATACCAACAGGAATTCCTGATGACCAGAGATCCAAAAACCAATACGGTTCCTACCGAACGACTGATTGAAGCCAAAGCAATTTCCGACGAAAAGCTGGCGCTCAAATCAGCCGAATCTTTCCCGGTTTACTGGGAGGAGCGTGGGCCGGATAATGTTGGAGGCAGAACCAGAGGACTCATTTTCGATGCCAATGACCCAACCCAAAAAACAGTTTGGGCAGGTAGCGTTGCCGGTGGCCTTTGGAAAACGACCAACATCGATGCTTCGCCTCCGGGTTGGACCAAAATTAATGACCTGTTCGAAAACATGGCCATTACCTCCATCGTACAGGATCCAAGTGATCCGGATATCATCTATTTCGGAACCGGAGAAGGTTACTGGAATCAGGATGCAGTTGCTGGATTGGGTATCTGGCAAAGTCTGGATGGCGGTGACACATGGGATGTATTGCCTTTCACACTGGGAAACAGCAATTTTGCCTGGGTCAACAAGGTATTAGTAGCTGCAAATGGAGACATTTACGCAGCGACATCTACAGGAGGTGTTCAATTCTCTGACGACGGCGGAACAAGTTTTAGCAAAATTTTGGGCAACGGCATCGATGGTTGTATTACCGATCGTGCTGATGACATTGAGATCGCTTCCAATGGAGATATCTATGCAGGAATGAGGAACGATGGCATTTTCAAACGCGCTTCAGGAGCCAGCAATTTTGGCAAACAAACCACAGGTCTGCCAACTTCAGGATATGGTCGAGTTGAGATCACCTCTGCTCCAAGTGATGCTCAGACGGTTTATGTTGCCTTTGCAGACACTACTTCAGCCAATAGTGGCGGATGCCTGGGAGTTTTCCAGTCTACCAATGGAGGTACAAACTGGAATACAAAAACCGTCCCGGGAAGTATTGGGACCCAATGTTGGTACGACTTTATCATGGCGGTCGATCCTAACGATGATTCAAGAGTCTGGCTGGGTGGAGTACGCCTGTTTGTTTCCGATAATGACGGCGATGACTGGACACAAGCCAATTACGACCATGTTGACCATCATGCAATTGTTTACCGCCCCGGGGATTCAGATGAAATGATCCTCGGCAATGACGGCGGCGTGGAAAGATCCACCAACGGAAGTGCTGGAACACCATCCTTCACCCCTAAAAATGATGGGTACAATGTGACCCAGTTTTACTCGGTAGCTATGCACCCAACAAGCGGCTCCAATGAAATGCTGGGCGGCACCCAGGATAATGCCACACCTGTATTCAGCGCTTCAGGGATTGGATCCACAACATGTGTATTATGCTGTTGCGACGGCGGCTGGGCCCACATCGACCAGGACGACCCTTCCATCCAGATTGCTTCTACCCAGGACGGTTCCTTTAACCTGTCTACCGGCGGGTCAGGAGGGGCTTTCAATAATATCGTTCCTGCCGATGCAGATGCCCGCTTTTTCATTACACCATCTGATTATGACAGTGATGCAAATATGTTTTACTTCTCGGATGCAGTGGACACTTTTGGAAGAGTATCTGATATTGGCGGAACCAACGTGCTGACTTTTCAACCCGTACCTGCTTTCAACAATGCCAGAGTTTCCGCTTTTGAAATGTCTTCTGCCACGGACGACAGAGTTTTCATGGGGCTTTCGAACGGAATGATCTTCCAGATTGATGATGCAGATATGCCCGGTGGAATAACCGCCACAAACCTGAATGCTCCAGCAGTTGGTTTCACTTCTTCTATCGATGTGGAACCGGGTAATGATATGCACATCATTATTACCTACAGCAACTACGGAGTTCAAAGTATCTGGGAAACCACTGACGGAGGAACCATATGGCGCAATGTTGAAGGTAATATTCCTGATATGCCGATCCGATGGGTGATGTTCCACCCCTTTGACCCTGAACAGGCTTTGGTGGCTACAGAACTTGGAGTCTGGACTTGTGCAGACCTTACAGTAACCAATCCGGACTGGCAGCCAACCAATGGTTTCGGTTTAGCTAATGTACGTGTGGATATGTTGGCTTACCGATCTTCTGACCACACTATTGCAGCAGCCACCCACGGACGTGGAATGTACACAACGGATTATTTTGGCATGCTGGCCAATTGTCAGCCAAACCTGAATTTGTCCGGAGTCATCGCGCCGGGAATCTATACTGCTGAAGAAGTTCTGACTACAGACGGAACTGTCCAGGGAGCCACGGCGGTCATCCTTCAGGCGGGAGAAATGGTAGTGCTGGAACCTGATTTCACGGCAGAAAGAGGCAGTGATTTCTGGGCCCTGATCCTGCCGTGCGCCCCTCCGGGCAGTTTCGCTCCGGATGAAGGACAATATTACCTGAAAATGCCGGATGAGTCCGGAGAAACGGCTGAGGAAATTGAGGATGAGGAAGAAATAACCAAGGAGCCCGTTAGCAGGATCAAATGTTATCCTAATCCGGCCCAAACATTCGCAACGGTTGAATTTGAACTCGAGCAGGCAACAGACATTCGAATTGTGGTCATGAATGCCCGGGGGCAGATGGTTGATGTGCTCGCGGATGGTTTCTTCCATGAGGGAGTTCAAAAATTCCCTTGGGACACCAATGCCCTGGAAAGTGGTTTGTATTTCGTACAGGCCCAAATGGCATCCCATGCGGTTACGGAGAAGGTGTTTGTTGTGAAATAGATACGGTGGACGATGAACGGCTTACGGTGAACGGCTCAAAACACGTAACCCGAAACTCGTAACCCGAAACAATCAATAGCCAACCTTTCATATCCCGGATTTTGCTTTGTGCAGAATTCGGGATTTTTTTTGTTTACGCTGTTAAAAATATTACTCCAAGAAAAATCTTTCCCATAAATTCGTTATAGTCAAATATCTATTTTACAACAACCCTTTTTTAAAATGAAGACGCTCTCCTTTGCTTTATTTTTCCTTATTGCCTTCAACACTTTTGGACAATCCCGTGAATACTTTAGTCGCACATTTGGAGTGGATATTCTACCCTTTATTATTTATTCAAGTGACAGCAATAATGTTTACCTTGATGCAAATTCACCCCGCCTGGATTTTAACCCCTTAAAGGTATTGAATGATTTTTCGGTGAGGATCAAGTTTTAGAGCAAGCCTTTATTTAGTCCGAATTTTCCAGTAACTTACCTGAACATTAAAAGATTAAACTATGGCATACGACGAACACCTCGCGGAAAGAATTCAAAAAATCCTGAACGAAAAAAAGGTCAATTATTTTGACAAAAAGATGTTTGGCGGCGTCGCATTTATGGTAGACGATAAGATGTGTGTTGGAATTGTCAAAGAAAACCTCATGGCCAGAATTGGGCCGGATGCCTACGAAGCAGCCCTGACAAAAGACGGATGCAAAGAAATGAGTTTTACAGGCCGCCCCATGAAAGGTTATGTATATGTTGAACCTCATGCCATCGACATGGACACAGATCTCGAATACTGGGTGCAATTGTGTCTTGACTTCAACCCGCTCGCAAAGTCTTCAAAGAAGAAGAAAAAGAAGTAGGGGGCTGCCATGCAGGACAATCCACCTATAACTGGCATCCACATAATTGACAAATAAATTGCATTATGACTGGTCCACAAACAGTCATTTTGCAAATCCATTCATTTTTCCATATCTTGCTTAGCGCTTATTGCTAAACTCAAACCCATTTAAAGTGAAAATTAACTTCTACGCAAGACTCTTTCTGACCCTGTCACTGATTATTTCATTAAACCTCATTGGCTCTGCCCAAACGGCATCGGTATCCGAAGGGTGTGCTCCACTCGAAGTGCAATTCACGCCACCGGCCGGCCAGCCGTCCTTCTTTTGGACCTTCCAGACCGGAGCCACCTCCACACTGGAGTCACCATCCAATATTTTTATCAATCCAGGAACCTATGAAGTGGAATTCAGGAATACCCAGGACGGACCTGTCATCGGCACGGTTACGATCCAGGTATACCCCGAACCCGTTATTGACCTGGTAACGGACACCACCGAGGGTTGTACACCGCTGCTCATTAATTTCACAGCAGATATTGATCTTGCAGCAGGGCTCGAAATAAACGAATACGAATGGGTCTTTGGCGATGGAGAGGTAGGTCCTTCCGCTTCACAAGTCTCCCACACCTATACCAATGCAGGCACCTTCAGCCCTTCCCTTGGTATCGAAACGAATATCGAAAGCTGTAATACCACTGCCATATTCACGGACTTGATTTCCGTATCGACAGTTGAAGGTGTAAATTTTGTAACCTCTCCTTTTCCTGCAACAGCCTGCGAACCGCCGCTGGAAGTTACTTTTTTCAACTTCACCCAGGACGAAGGATATACATTTGAATGGAACCTTGGAGATGGAACCACCTTCAACGGATACACCCCTCCGGCTCACATATATGATGAATTAGGTACTTT